>DATMSK010000131.1:0-13718 GCA_035565395.1 Methylophilus sp.
TACCGTAAACTCAAACAGCTGGGGATCAAGATTAAAGGTTAATCAACAAGCGCGAATCCAGATTTAGTGAATAAAAAAGCCGGAAATCTCCGGCTTTTTTATTCTCGTCTTGTCAAATGACTTATTTGCTGCGGTTATCCAGGCTGCAAGCGGTCTGCGGATAAACACTCAACAACAGCATGCCTCCGGCAATGCCCATGTATGCAAAAAATGCATCCAGTGAGGCCTGGCCTAATACGAGTGCCATAAAGACAGCGAGGCCGCCTAGCACACGTGCTGACAGTTGGGTTTTGAAACCAAGAATCAGCATCAAGCCAAACACAAACTGAATCAAGATCAATAAAGGCGCAAACACTGCTGGCAAGCCAAACTGGCCTAACATCATCTGGTATTGCAGGTAACCATCCGGGGTATTCAATATGGCCATCAGTTTTAAAATCACTACGCCAAAAAATACCAGCCCAAGCAAGATTCTCGCTGCTGCTGTTTGAAAACGACTCATCACTTTTCCTCAAATCCTGTTTTAATAAAGGACGTATGATGCCTGTCGCCAGTTACAATTGCAATATTTCAGCCGGAGCGACGATGTCCGTACAACACACCAAGCTCATGATCCACACCTTGGCCATGCATCAACCATTATGGCCAGAGTGCTGCCGCATCCGGCAGCGAGTCTTCATTGAAGAGCAACATGTGCCTGTTGACCTGGAGTGGGATGAGACAGATGAAGCTGCGATACATTTATTGGCTAGCCTCAATGGTCAGGCGGTCGGTTGTGCCAGGGTTATGCCCGAGGGGTATATCGGACGTATGGCCGTATTGCCTGCATGGCGGGGGAAAGGCATAGGTGAGGCATTATTGCTGCAAGCGATACAAATGTGCCGCCAGTTTGATGTGTCGCATGCTCGCTTGTCTGCACAGATGCATGCGATTGGTTTTTACCAGCAAGCTGGCTTTGAAGTCTGTAGCGAGCCCTACAGTGATGCCGATATCTTGCATGTGGATATGCAGCTTGAGCTGGTATAATTACGGTTTAAGTTTTTCTCCAACTTGCAGACATAAAAGGAATTCTCATGTCAAAAATCGTAATGAAAGCCGGTGAAGCGACCGTATTTTCCGAAGGCAAAGATGTTACCGCCGCGATGCCGGAAATCGTGATTGGCTCCGTGGATGGCCCAGTAGGTACTGCGTTTGCCAACATGATGGCGCAAACCAAAGGCCATACGGCCATGTTCGCTGTGCGTGACATCAACCAGATGGTGCGTCCTGCGACCATGATGGTACCAAAAGTGACTTTGAAAGACTCACTGAACATTGAGTTGTTCGGTGGCGTGGTACAAGCAGGTGTGGCTGACGGTATCACGGATGCGGTGATCGAAGGTATTATTCCTAAAGAGCTGGTCAACGACCTGTGCATCGTTGCCCTGTTGTGGATTGATCCAGGTTGCGCCAAAGAGGCAAACCTGGATAAGGCTGACCTTTACAAAAATAACTACGAAGCGATCAAACTGGCATTGAAACGTGCGCTGAATGACGAACCTAGCATTGATGAAATCATCGCTAACCGTCACAAAATCAAGCACTGTATGTGGGAAGACAGCTGGGATCAAAAATAATCCTGACGTTTTCTACCTAACCCCGCGATTGCGGGGTTTTTGCTATCTGGACTAAAACGATGAAGTATTTGATGAAGCGTTACCTGGCCGTGGTCTACGAGGCCTTGCTCATGCTGGCCCTGACCCTGGCCCTGACGGCGGCCTATGTCATGCTTGTTGGCGATGCCAGTCATGGCTGGAAAAGATTGGGACTGCAGGCCTTGCTGTGGCTGACCATGGGAGCTTATTTCGTGCGCTGCTGGGTGGTGACCGGACAAACGCTGGCCAGCCAGACCTGGAAGCTTAAGGTGGTGGATAGGCATGGTCAGTTACTGAGCCAGCAGCAGGCCATGCTGCGTTATATATTGGCCAGTCTGTTGTTGTTGCCTGCCGGATTGACGTTGTGGTGGGCCTTGCTGGACCGCGATCATCAATTCTTGCATGACCGCTTATTGGGGTCGCGTATGATTACTTTGCCAACAGCCTAACGCCGTTCAACATAGTAAAGCATCCCGAGCCCGGCCGCTAAAAAGAGCAGTGTCGGGCTGATGGCACTCACCAGAGGAGACCAGTCATTCAGCACACCAAGGTGTACAAATACGCGGTTCATGATCTGGTAGACCACCCCCAGGAAAATACCTGTAAAAATCTTGGCACTGATGCCACCTGCTCGTTGTTGTAAAAAGCCAAACGGTAACGCCAGCATCACCATCACCAGGCAGGCTAAGGGGTAAACCAGCTTGGACCATAACGCAACTTGGTAACGGGTGCTGCGCTGCCCGTTTTGGTGCAGGTACTGGATGAAGCTATACAGGTTCCAGGCAGACATCTTTTCCGGCAACACCAGCAATACATTGAGCAATTCCGGCCTGATCAGCGATTCCCACTTGGTTTGTTTGAAAAATTGGGAGGTCACCGAATTGTTTTGTATGGCCTTGCTGGTATTCATTTTGGTTTGTGTCACATTCGATAACACCCAATGATCATCCTCAAAGTAACCCTTGTCAGCATGGCTGATCGTACGTAAGCGGAATTGTTTATCAAAGTCATAAATACGGATATCTACCAGGCTGGTGTCTGGCATCACAGTGTTGACGTTGACGAAGCTGCTGCCATCCTTGATCCAGAGACCAGACTGGAAATCCTGGGCAATGACAGAGTCTGTGGCCTGGATACGGATACGCTGTGCCATTTTTTCGCTAATCGGCGCAATGATTTCACCAATTAAAAAGGTCACCAGTGCAAAGACAAGGCCGATGCTCAACAGCATTTTGGCAATCGTTTGCAGTGAAATGCCACTGGTACGCATGACAATCAGTTCAGAGCTGCTGGCCATGGCGCCCAGTGTATACACAATGCCTAGCAGAACGGCGACCGGAGCCACTTCGTAAATATGTCCTGGAATACTTAGTGCTACATAAATGAGCATACTGTTGATGCCATAATGTCCACGTCCCAAGCTATCAAGTTCTTGCAGCAGGTCAAAGAAAGAAAACATGGCGAGCAAGCCGAGTAACACCAGCATGATGCTAAAGCTGATTTCTTTCCAGAAATAACGATTGAGAATGACTAGCGTCATGATGATGTGCGTTTAGCCCGACGCTTGAACCAGTCGGGAATCAATGGTTTGAGATGTTTGCGGCGGTAATAGAGGTACCAGCCTAGCAAGATAAAACTGAAATGTACTGGCCATAAGCCGACCATCACCGAGATTTTGCCCTGAGTGATCCAAGCCTGAAAGATGCTCAGCATATTGTTGTATATGATGAAGATCAGGATGGCAAACATAATGTTGAGCGAACGCCCTGCACGCGGGTCGACAAAGCTCAGTGGGATGGCAAGAAGAACCATCACAATCGTTGAAATCGGGATGGCCAATCGCCAATGCAACTCAGCATGGTCGGCGGCTGTTGCGCCCGCGAGTAATGACTGCGTTGATTTGGTTTGTGCGCTACTAGTCGTAGGCGCTGTTTCTTTGGTTTCCACCCGTATGTCGTAACGCTCGAATTCAGTGGTAGTGACTTCCAGGGTGTTGGGGATGGTTTCATAACGCCTGCCATGCTCCATGCGCAGAAAGTTATCGCCATTGCTGGCTTTATAGCGGCTACCGCTATTGGCGGTGATGATGCCGGTTTTACCATTCTGCTTGGACTGCACAAAGATGTTTTTGACCTCGTAACCCAGTTTGTCGAAGCTTTCGATAAAGTAGATGCGTTCGCCGTTATTGGACTCTTTAAAGGTACCGGGGCTGATGGAGGAGAGTTCGTCGCGTTTTTTGAGTTGTGCGCGGTAGTTGTCAGCCTTGTCGTTAGCCCAGGGCATAATCAATAGGCTGAACAGGCTGATGATCAGTACGATGGGTGTAATGAAGCGCAAGATGGGTACCACCCACTGCCGCAAGCTGAGTCCTGCATTCATCCAGATCACCATTTCTGAATCACGGTGCCAGCGCGTCAACGTCAATAAGACGGCGAGGAAAATCGCCAGGGATAGCATCATGGGCATAAATTGCACCAGGCTGAAGGTCAGGATGGTGCCGATAGCATCGTTAGGCAGGATGCCCCTGGATACCTGGCGCACGATATTGCCGGCACGCTGTGCCACCACAATGCCAAGGATAATCAGGAAAATGGCAGAGGCTGAGGACATCAGCTCCGCAGACAATGCACGTTTGAAAATTTTCAATTTAGATGCACCGCTTTGAAATCAGCATAAAACACTAGATAATACAACCATCACTCAGGCAAATTGCATGGAATCACAAAGGATAAAGATGGAATTTAGCACAAAAAGCGCTGCCCCGGAAAAATTGCGTACGGATTGCTTGCTGGTCGGCATTTATGAAGGCAAAAAACTGACGGATTTAGCCAAGGCATTGGATACGGTCAGTGAAAAGGCGATTTCAAATGCGCTTAAATCCGGCGATATGGAAGGCAAGGCAGGCACCACGCTGATATTGCGGCAGGTTGCGGGTGTGGTGGCTTCCAGAGTCATGTTAGTTGGTCTGGGGAAAGCGGACGAAGCGAGCGTTAAGAGTTTGCGTAATAGTTTTCGCGTAGCTTTAAAAGCCTTACCCGTCGGCGTAGAAAGCGTAGCGACTGACTTTGCAAGTCTGGGGATCAAAAAGATCACGACGCAACAAAAAGCGGCTGCACTGGCGGAAGTGACCTTGGATGCAACATACAAGGTTAACGCGGTAAAAGCCAAGTCTGTGGAACCACATCCGCTCAAGCAAGTGGTCTTGTTGGCAGACAAGGCAGAAATTGCCGCTGTTGAGGTTGGTGCCAAACAGGGTCAAGGACTTGGGCAGGGGGTTGCGCTGGCAAAAGACCTCGGCAATTTGCCACCCAATATTTGTACCCCGAGTTACCTGGGTAAGCAGGCGGAGAAGCTGGCTAAAGAGTATGGCTTTAAGGTCGAAGTGTTGGACCAGCCTGCGATTGAGAAACTCAATATGGGTTCTTTCCTGGGCGTGACACGTGGCAGCGAAGAGCCACCACGCTTTATCGTACTCCAGCATCTGCAGGGTAAAAAATCGCAGAAACCGGTGGTGTTGGTGGGTAAAGGGATCACGTTTGATACTGGCGGTATTTCGCTCAAGCCCGGTGCCGACATGGACGAAATGAAATATGACATGTGCGGTGCAGCTTCGGTGCTCGGTGTTTTTAAAGCGATTGGCGAGTTAAAACTGCCATTTAATGTGGTTGGTTTGATCCCTACCTGTGAAAACATGCCAAGCGGGCGTGCGACCAAGCCTGGCGATATCCTGACCAGTATGTCAGGTCAAACCATTGAGGTCTTGAACACTGATGCTGAAGGTCGCTTGATATTGTGCGATGCATTGACCTATGCCGAACGGTTTGAGCCTGCTGCCGTGATTGATATTGCCACCTTAACTGGTGCCTGTGTCATTGCGCTGGGACATCACGTCAGTGGCTTGTTTGCCAATAATGATGGCCTGGCTAAAGCTTTATTGGCCGCTGGTGAGCAAGCCAATGACAGAGCTTGGCAGATGCCATTATGGGATGATTACCAGGGCCAGCTGGATAGCAATTTTGCTGACATGGCCAACATCGGCGGCCGTGCGGCCGGCAGTATTACTGCTGCCTGCTTCCTCTCCCGCTTTGCCAAAAAATATGACTGGGCGCACCTGGATATCGCAGGTACCGCCTGGAAGTCCGGTAAGGAAAAAGGCGGTACTGGTCGTCCAGTTCCCTTGCTGGTGACATATTTGCTGGAGCAGGCAGCCAAGTAAATGTGATGACTAGGATCCGTTTTTATACTGATGTGACTGACAAGATTGCATTGATACAGCATCTGGTCAGCCAGGCGCTGTCGCGGCAGCGGCATGTGACTGTGTATGTACAGGACCGTGAACAGGCCGTGCAGCTCAGTAATGGTTTGTGGCAACAAGCGGCAGAAAGCTTTTTCCCGAATGCATTAGCCGATGCCGGACATGTTGCGTTGACGCCAGTGCAACTCGTCTGGCAACCGGAGCAAGTAAACCAGGATGACCTTTTGTTTAATTGCCAGGCAAGCCTGCCTAAGTTTTTCAGTCGCTTCCGGCATGTGTTTGAGTTGGTGGGTACTGATGAGAGTGATAAAGCCGCGGCCAGGCAGCGTTGGGCGTTTTACCGTGATCGCGGCTATGAAATCCAGCATATGAATAAGCAAGTGTAGTCAACAGCATTGCAAGGGAGATGGTGTGGATATTTCAGAAATTCCTGTACTAACCAAAGTCGTGCACAAATCGGCGGTCCCAGCCACCGATTTTGATGAACTGGTAGCACAGCTCAAAGAAGCTTTGCTACCTGAAGTCGCGCAACTTGTCTCTTCACAGCTGGCCAAGCACCAGCCAGACGCGACGACAGGACAGCAGTCACTGGCTGAGTATGCGAACACCTTGCAGCAGGAGTTGATGGCAAAAGCACAGTCGCAGATGGGCGACACGATTCAATCTGTAGAGCAGGCCTTCACTGAAGCCATGGGCAATGTCAGCAAACAACAACTGCAGACATTTCAAGCGACGCTGGAAAGTCAGTCAACTCAGCAATTGCAGGCAATTGAAGAAAAACTCTCGCATTTAACGGAGATACAGCAGCAATTAGTGTCTTCAGCCGAGCAGTCTTTGCGCGAAACATTGGAAAAGACCACGGAGCAATCGTTAAACGATGCCCTTATGCCTTTGATTGAGCGTCAGCAAGCGCAGTTAGAAGGGCGTGTGCAAGTATTGCGTGAACAATTAGAGCAGGGGCTGGATGTCCATTTACAGCAACTGCAGGAAAATAGTCGCCAAACTTTGGCTGCGGGCCAGGAAGTTGCTGCGACAGAGTTGGCGGCAGATTTCAAAGTGTCTTTGCAGCAGGCCTTTGCCGAATTGAATGCCTCACAACTCAGTGAGTTCAGGCAAAACATGCAATCTGAACTACTAGCATCTGAAACTGCCTTACAGGAAAAAGTGGCGGCAATGGTGGGTACGCAATTGCAGGAGATGGAAGCCGAAATGAACAAGCGGCTTAAATCCCGTATCCTCGAAGTATTGCAGGGCATCAAATTCGTGATGCCGACAATTTAGATTAGGCGTTTGCTAGAGTCAGTACCACGGGGGTGTGGTCGCTGGGGCGCTCCAGTTTACGTGGAGTCTTGTCTATCACACAGCTCTGGCATAACGCCTTTAAGGCGTCGCTGACCAGGATATGGTCAATCCGCAATCCCATATTGCGGCGGAAAGCCGCCATCCGGTAGTCCCACCAGCTGAACTGCCCAGCCTCTTCGTTAAATAGCCTAAAACTATCGTGCAATCCCAACGCCAATAATTGTTGAAACGCTTCCCGTTCCGGTGCACTCACAAGAACTTGCCCTTGCCAGGCGGCAGGGTCGTGGCAGTCCCTGTCATCCGGTGCAATGTTGTAATCGCCTAACAATGCCAGTTTACTGTGTTGACTGAGTTCTGCTTTTACCCAGGCATGCAAGACGCCTAACCAATTCAGCTTGTACTGATATTTATCGGAGTCTATGGATTGTCCGTTGACCACATAAGCGCAAATCACACGTACATCCTGGATCGTCGCGGCAATAATCCTTTTTTGCGTATCGGCAAAATCAGGCAGGTCCAGATGTACGGATTCTATGGCATGCGGGCTGATGATAGCGACCCCATTATAGGTTTTTTGTCCGTTATGCACTGCGTTGTAACCAGCTTCTTTAAGTGCCGCGTAGGGAAATTTGCTGTCTTCCTGTTTGGTTTCCTGCAGGCATAGCACATCTGGCTGGTTGGCCGCCAGCCAGTCTAATACGTGCGGCAAGCGCACAGTCAGGGAGTTGACATTCCAGGTAGCCAGTTTCAACAGTATTCTCCAAAACTATTTTTTCAAGGTGTTTGTGAGACACCCGCTTTTAGGCGCATTTTACATGACTACGTAGCGCAAGCTGAAACATCCAGACAGTAATGGTCGGGTTTTCCGGGATATCAGGCAAATAGCGTATTTCTAAATGATGTTATCGCCTCTACAGTCTTGCCTGATAAGTTCATGTCAGGAGGGCAGCATGTCGCGCCGTACAGCAAGTTTTTCAAGAGCAGAGTGGTGGCTAGTCGTGGCTGTCGTGCTGGTAGCCATCAGTTTGCGTCCTGGAATTGTGTCTATGGGGCCAGCTTTAACTGCCATCATAGAAAATTTCCGGTTAAGCCATGCCACTGCCTCAATGATGACGGCGATCCCGGATGTCTTGATGGGCGCGCTCGCCTTGCCTACGCCTTGGCTTGTGCGCCGCTTTGGGGTGAACCGGATTCTGATGTTAGCCTTGGCATTATTGAGCCTGTCGATTGCCGTCCGCGCTTATGCCGGAACCAGTGCTGTACTTATCATAGCGACGGTTGGTGTTGGCGCAGGCATTGCGGTCGCTGGCGCCATGTTTGCCGGGATTGCCAAGGCCAGTTTTGCCAATCATGCTGCTTTCATCATGGGTATCTATGCCACCGCATTGTCCTTGGGTAGCACCTTGTCGGCCGGGTTGACTGGCTGGATGCTGCAATTGGCGGGATGGCGCTTGGCAACCGGTATCTGGGCTGTGTTTGGCTTGATTGCTATCGTTGCCTGGGGGCTGGTGATACGGAAGTCAGTCACCACCAGGCAGGCTTCTGTTATATCTTCTACAGCCACCGCCCCGTCCCGATTGCCTTTGCATACGCCAGTGGCCTGGCTGATTGCGTTATTCTTTGCCTGTGTCAATTTCCTGTTTTACTCGATTTTGACTTGGACAGCTGCCATGTATCAGGAAAGGGGAATGCCGGCTGCTGAGGCAGGCGTCGTCCTGGCGTGCTTTACCTTGTGTTTTATGCTTGCCAGCCCGGTGGTAGGGATGTATAGCCGGCATGTGGATAGGCGTGGCTGGCTTGTGAGTTGCGCATTATTGTCAACCATAGGGTTGGCCGGGATGGCATCGCCAGGCGCGTCACCCTGGTTATGGGTGCCATTAACAGCCATGGGTTTGGGTGGTGCGTTTACGCTGGCCATGACCTTGCCGCTGGATCATACGCACAGTCCGGATGCAGCCAATCGCTGGAATGCTTTTGTGTTGACCATTGGCTACCTGATTGCTGCCACCGGTCCTTTTACCATGGGCTGGATGCGGGATGTCAGCGGCCAGTTTGAGGGCGCGTATCAGTTACTGGTTGGGGTTGCCGTACTCATGCTCGTGATCGCCACCAGGTTAAAGCCACCCTCCACTTAAGCATGGCATCGTTCAATTGCTTTGATACCATCATAAATTCCTGTTTGTTTGGATAATGCGTTGGATTTGGTTTGCGGTATAAATTAGGCTGGATTTGATTGTCGGCAGATTGCCCAGTCAAGAATTGTACTAATGTTGCCCGGACGCGCATGAAGCCTGTTTCGCCCCTATGGTTACTCAGATGGTCACTGACGATAGTCATGCTGGCCGTCTCCGTGCTATCCAGCGCCTCCGAAGAGATCACCCTGCAACTGAAATGGCGTCACCAGTTCCAGTTCGCAGGCTATTATGCCGCAGTGGCGCAGGGCTATTATCGCGAAGAAGGCTTGAATGTCAGGCTTGTGGAGGGTAGCAAAGACCTGCCTCCGTTGAAGGAAGTGCTGTCAGGACGCGCTGAGTACGGCATTGGCGATGCTGAGATCCTAGTGTCGCGCATTTCTGGTAAACCTGTAGTCGCCTTGGCCGCCATTTTCCAGCATTCTCCCGGTGTATTGCTTAGCCTCAAACAGAGCAACATTCAAAAGCCTGAGGACTTGATTGGTAAGCGCATCATGCTGTCTGGTGACGGTCAGGGTGTGTATCAATTCAAGGCCATGTTATTGAAACAGCATCTGGATATCAGCCAGATGACTATTGTGCCGCATACCTGGCGCCTGCAAGACCTGATTGAAGGTAAAGTGGATGTAGTCTCGGCATATGCCATGGATGAACCAGGACAGCTTCAGCAAATGGGTTACGAAACATCTATGATCAGTAATCACCCCTATGGGGTCGATTTCTATGGCGATGTGTTGTTCACCAGTGAGCGTGAAATTGCGATGCACCCAGAGCGGGTAAGGGCTTTTTTGCGTGCGACCAAAAAAGGCTGGCTGTATGCACTTAGCCACCAGGAAGAAATGGCTGCGCTGATCGCAGGGATGCCTGGCGTGACTCAACGTGGCCTCAGCAAGCAAACGTTACTGCACGAAGCCAATGTGATGGTGCCTTATGTACTTACCGATGTGGTGCCCTTAGGGCAAATGCACGAAGAACGTTGGAACACTATTGCACAAATGCTGGCGGATTTGGGATTAGTCTCCCAGCACTATGACCTGAACGGGTTTATGTACCAGGGTGACATGTCAGGCAAACGACCTTACATGGTATGGCTGGTACGTAGTCTATCCATCCTGTTACTGGTATTGGGGGCCACCTTTGTCTGGAATGTCCAGATACGACGGCAGGTCATTCAACGTACCCAGGCCTTGCAAAACGAAATTGATCGACGTACGCAGGCCGAATACTTACTTAAAGTCGCCGGTAACGTGGCAAAAATTGGTGGCTGGGTGATAGACCTGAAAACCAATCTCATCCATTGGTCAGACGAAGTGGCCGCTTTACATGAGATGCCGCCGGGATATTCTCCTACAGTCGAAGAGGGCATGAACATGTTTGTGCCGGAGTCCCAGCCTGCCATGGCGGGGGCGCTCAAGGCTTGCAGAGAAGCAGGCGTGCCTTATGATCTGGAACTGGAGAAAATAACCGCGAATGGCCGCCGGTTCTGGGTACGGGCAATGGGGCAGCCTGTCTATGATCAGGCGGGCAACGTGATCAAGCTACAAGGCTCCTTGCAGGATATTACCGCCCACAAGCAGCTGGAAGCCATCAAACAAGGGCAGGATAGAATCCAGGCCATGATGTTGGCAGATATTGCCTTGCCAGATATCCTGCATGCTGCGGTGCAGCTGATTGAGCAGCATCTCCCAGATGCGTATTGTGCGATGTTGCTGCTGGATCAGGATGGTTCGTACTTAAGACACACCGCTTCATCCAGATTGCCAGCCGACTATGCGAAAGCGATTGATGGCATACCATTGGGTACTTGTGGGATCGCCGCACTGACCGAAGGCCGGGTGATTGCTGAGGATGTGACTCAGCATCCGCTTTGGGAAAAGTGCTGTGAACTGGCAATGACGCATGGCTTACGTGCATGTTGGAGCATGCCGGTGTTGTCTCGCAGTCGCCGAGTATTGGGCGTATTGGCCATCTACCGCAAGCAACGTCATACGCCAGGAACTGCCGAGCTCGACTTTATCGACAGTTATGCCCAAATTCTCGGGTTGGCGATCGAGCGTGAGCAAGCGGATGAACAATTACACCTGCTGCAAAGCGGTATATCCAGGCTCAATGATGTGGTCATGATTACCGAAGCGCCCATGAGTACGCCCATGCAGCAAAAAATCGTGTTCCTCAACGATGCTTTTACCCGGATTACTGGGATGCCTGTTGTGCAATTGCAGGGCATCTCACCATTTGAGATTTTCAAGGACGCGACACCAGGGCGAGAGCTGGAGCGTATCAAACATGCTTTCCTGCATATGCAGCCGATCAAAACCGAGGTGGTGGCCATTAATCAGGAAGGCGTCGGCATTTCCCTTGAAATGGATGCGCTGCCTTTGCATGACAAAGGCGGCAGGATGACGCATTGGGTGGCTGTGTTGCGGGACATTACCGAGCGTAAGCAGGCTGATGCGCAGATCCGCCAACTGGCTTATTACGACACCATGACCGGTCTGCCTAACCGACTGTTGCTGCAAGACAAACTGTCTTCGCATGTGCGCAAGGCAATGCGCAAACAAGTCGGGGGCGCCTTATTATTTATTGATATCGACAACTTCAAAACGCTCAACGATACCTATGGCCATGATGTCGGTGATGCCTTGCTGGTTGAAGTGGCCCGGCGCATCAGGCAGTCTGTTCGCCGATTGGATACTGTCAGCCGGCTGGGTGGTGATGAATTTGTGGTGGTGCTGGATAGCTTGCATTACGAGCCGGCACAGGCAGAAAAGCAGGCGCGCCGAGTCTGCGAAAAAATCATGGCGGCCTTTAAAAAACCATTCATGCTGAAGCATTACCAGCATTACACCACACCCAGTATTGGCGTGGTGTTATTCGATCCTGAGCACTTGAGCCAGACGGACGAATTGTTACGTCGGGCAGATTTGGCAATGTACAAGGCCAAAGAAGCAGGCAGAAATGGGTTCCGCTTTTTTGATACCCAAATGGAAACGGAGTTGCGTCACCGGGTGGCACTTGAAGCTGACTTGCATGCTGCCATTGAGAAACAAGAGTTCACGTTGCATTTTCAGCCGCAATACAACCATAACCACGAGATTGTGGGTGCTGAAGCACTGGTGCGCTGGCAGCACCCGCAACATGGGCTGATCATGCCGGGGCAATTTATTGGCCTGGCTGAAAGTTCTGGCCAAATTGGTGCACTGGGGGGCTGGGTGCTGCAGGAGGCCTGCAAGATGCTACAGCACTGGGCAAATCATCCGCAGTTGAAACACCTGGTGCTCTCGGTTAATGTGAGTCCCAAGCAGTATTTGCAGCCAAACTTTGTCGCAGAGATACAGCAAATGCTGGACGAAAGCGGGGTTTCACCTGGGCATCTCAAACTTGAACTGACAGAAAGCATGCTGGTCGATAATGTTGAAGATATCCTCGCCAAGATGGATGCTCTCAGGCAGATTGGCATTTGTTTCTCCCTGGATGACTTCGGTACCGGCTACTCTTCTTTGTCTTACCTGAAGCGTTTTCCGTTTGACCAGTTGAAAATTGACCAGTCTTTTGTCCGCGACATGTTAAATGGGCGTGACCATGAGAGTATTGTGAACGCCATTATTTCATTGGGGCAAAGCCTACAGTTAGAAATTCTGGCAGAAGGTGTCGAAACCGAAGCACAGTTAAGTGTGCTGAAAGACCTCGGTTGCGAAATATTCCAAGGTTATTATTTCACCCGGCCATTGTCACTGGAGGCATTCGAGACGTGGGTGATTCAGCCAGATCAAGCAGTCATACACACAAGTACAGCACAGGCCGTATAAGTCCAATGGCAGAAAAACATCTGTTGGCACCCGCTACCTGCCTGTTTAGTCTGCTTTATTGATACAGTACAAATACCCCCTCGAAGATGGATGTCGTTTTGGCCTGGCAGACGACACGTGCACTCAGCGTCATCCTTGCGCGACCATGCTGATGAAAGTTATCTACAAATTGGGACCATGCATCTGCTGAAGACATCGTCGCAATACACTCAAAATCGGTATGAACGGGCAACAGGAATTTCACTTCCTGTTGCTTGATCACCAGCTTGCCCTTGAGCCCTGCCTGCTGTATGTTGTGTTGTAGTAGTGACCAGGCAGTCGTAATCGAAATCGCAGCAATACTGCCACCAAATACAATATCCAGATGGTTTTTGTTCTGTGCATAGGAACCTTGCACAATCAGTTCAGATGCGTTTATTTTTACGATCTTGATCCCAAAATTCCTGGTTTGGGGAATCAGCTCAAACAAGGTTTGTTCGAAAGTGGATTCTAGCGAAGTCATGGATATTCCTTAAGTCACATATAG
>DATMSK010000132.1:0-3752 GCA_035565395.1 Methylophilus sp.
TTTTCGGTGTTGGTGATATTGCCCTGGGTGAACTGGCGCTGGATGTCGGCGACTTTCACGCCGATACCGGCGGAGCCGGTGCCAGAACCGTTCAGTGCGTTGGCGTACACATCAGCAAACTCGGCGCGCGATTGCTTGAACCCGACTGTGTTGGCGTTGGCGACGTTATTGCCAATGACGTCCAGACTCTTGGATGCGGCATTCAGGCCGCTTAACCCTTGTTGAAAACTCATGTTGATCTCCTTGTTAGCGTGAGGACGTGCATTGACTAAAAGACTTCCACGACATCATCAATACCGATGGAGTCGAGTTTGCCCAGGTTGAGTTTGATGCCACTGCTGCTGTTGGATACGCTCATGACCTGATCGTAAGACAACGGCGTGGCGGTGACGCTGGTATTGGCGGTGGTGGCGGTGACTTCGAACTTGTAATTGCCGTCTGCTGCCTTGGAACCGTCATCCTTGTAACCATCCCAGCTCAGTGGCAATACGCCTGCTTCCTGCTTGCCCAGGGTCAGTTGGCGCATCTGATTGCCGGCAGAATCCTTGATGGTGACGGTGACCTTGTCGGCGCCTACCGGCAGGTTGATGCCCAGATAGGATTTGCTCTCGGTGAGGGTCAGGCTGTCGCCCTTGGTCAGCACATAGCGGCCGATCATGTTGGATGCCTGATAGGTCTGGCTGGACTGCACGTTGCTGATCATGGATTCCATGGTGGTGTTCAGCTTGTCGATACCGGTAACCGTGGAAAGCTGGGCCAGCTGACTGGTCACCTGCGCGTTGTCCATCGGGTTGAGCGGGTCCTGGCTTTTCATCTGGGTGATGAGCAGGGTCATGAACCGGTCCTGCGCATCGGCGGCTGTGGAGCCCGAGCCGGATTTGCGCGTGTTCATCGTGGTCAGCAGGTCATTCGAAATGGTCGTCATGGCGTGATCCTTAAAGGAAATTATTGTCCGATGGTCAGTGTTTTCAACAACATGGTCTTGGCGGCATTCATGGTTTCCACGTTATTCTGGTAGGCACGCGAGGCCGAGATCATGTTGACCATTTCTTCGGTCACATTCACGTTGGGCATGGTGACATAGCCTTGCGCATTGGCTGCCGGGTGCTTGGGGTCGTACACCACCTTGGGTGGAGATGGGTCTTCAATCACCTGTTGCACCTTGACGCCGCTGACAGCGGCGTTGTTGGTGGGGGTGGCGCTGAATACCACCTGCTTGGCCTTGTACGGCTGACCATTGGCACTGGTGGCGCTATCGGCGTTGGCCAGATTGCTGGCAACGGCATTAAGCCGCTGCGACTGGGCGCTCATGGCTGAGCCGGACACATTGAATACATTGAACAGAGACATGATGGTGCTCCTTTATATAATCCGGCTATTGGCCCTGAATCGCCGACAGCAGCTTCTTGATCTGGCCGTTGATCATGTTGAGGCTGGCTTCGTAACGGATGGCATTGTCGGTAAACTGGTTGCGCTCCACATCCATGTCGACGGTATTGCCATCCACGCTACCCTGGATCAGGGGACGGAACATCGGTTCGCCCGGCTTGCCGGTCGGTACATAGTCGACACTGGTGGGGTCGCCACTGAGGTGGGCGCTGGATGTTTTGCTGACGTCGAGGCCAGAGCCGGGGGTGTCGTTACCGCTCAGGGCATTATTGAGCGCATCATTGAAATTGATGTCGCGCGCCTTGTAGTTCGGGGTATCGGCATTGGCGATATTGGCGGCAATAAGCTCCTGCCTTTGCGCACGCACGCGAAGAGCGGACTGCTGAAATGCCAGTGCTGCATCTAGTCTGTTCATGTGTACTGACCTCCTGTTTCGATCCGGCCTAAAGTTTTCACCCAGCTCAGGTTTTTACCTGGCTCAAGTTTTCACCTGGCTCAAGTTTTAACTTAGTGCAGCCGTTATCTATGATGAGGGCGAGTGTAGAGCGCGACAGTCAACTTCAATCAGAGGAGTAAAGGGGGAAATGTCGTCTTTTTCCACCATTTACTTTTGTCCCGGCTACGTAGAATGCAGGCTGTATCTTTCTCCGCAGTCGAGGAACGAATCATGGCAAGTCATTCTATCGTAAAGCAATTTTTGGCATTCTGCACAGGAATATTGCTCCTGGCTGGCAGTGCGCTTTCCCACGCTGAAGCGATGCCGAATACTGACCAGACGCAGAACCTGACCTCCATCCGCAAGAAGGTCGAAGAATTCCTGACCGTGCAGACCGCCGGTTATCCCGGTCGTGTCACCGTCACTGCCGGTGCCATAGACAATAATCTCAAGCTCGCCAAATGCCCGGCGCTGGAAGTGTTCATGCCGCAGGGCAGCCGTGCCTGGGGCAAGACCAATGTCGGTGTGCGCTGCAATGCGCCTGCCTGGACCATCTACATGCAGGCCACAGTGAATGTGGTGGGGCAGTATCTGGTGGCGGCCGCGCCGCTGGCTCAGGGCCGTGTGGTGGATAGCGGTGACCTGCTGTTTGAAAGTGGCGATCTCGCCCAACTGCCTCCCGGTATCTTTACCGATCCCGAACAAGCCATTGGCCGCATCGTTAATATTTCCATGAATGCCGGTACCGTGCTGCGCCAGGAGATGCTGAAAGCGTCACCTGTCGTACAGCAAGGCCAAACGGTGACGCTGATTACGCGAGGCAAGGGCTTCAGTATCAGCGCCGAAGGCCACGCACTCAATAATGCTACCGATGGCCAGCTGGTGAGGGTCAAGGTCGCCAATGGGCAGGTAGTAAGCGGGATTGCCCGCAATGGTGGAAAAATTGAAGTCAGTTTTTAAGCATGTGTTTTTGCGTCGAATGAATGTAAAGGCTGGCAAGAGCCGTTTCAAACTTGCCGATCGGTGTTAAAGTTTAAGAAAACCCTGCCGATATGAGCCTTATAGAAGGCAAGATGCACACACATTCATGCATGAGGAAAAACCATGAAGATCAATGACTCCATCCAGAAAACCACTGGGTTGGTGACCGAGAAGATCGAATCCGGCACCGCAAAGAAAACACCGGCACCGGCAGTGGGTGGCGCAACCGCCACCGAAAGCGTCACGCTTTCCCCACTGTCCTCGCAATTGCAATCCCTGGAAGCACGGATTGCGACGCAGACGGTATATGACACAGATAAGGTAGACGCCATCAAAACGGCGATTACCAACGGCCAATTCCAGGTCGATTCCGGCAAGGTTGCCGATGGCCTGATTGAAACCGTTAAGGATTTATTAACTTCAGCCAAATCGTGAGATAACCATGAGCACAAGCATCTCGTTCGAGCAGGATAGCCAACTGGTCAATCAATTGATCGTTTTATTATCCCGTGAACAAGCCAGCCTGGTGAGAGCCAATATGGACGAGATCGAGCAGATTCTTGATGAGAAGGCGCATCTGCTCAGCGAGCTTGGCAGCACGGTACAAAAGCGTCACGACGCTCTGGTGAAACTGGGCTTCGAAGGCAGCGAAAAAGGCATGGCAGATTGGCTGGTTGCCCAGAAAACCGTGGCTGTGCAGCAATCGTGGATGCAGTTTCACAAAATGCTGGTGCAAGCCCAGGAAATGAACCGTGTGAATGGCGTGCTGATCAACAAGCACTTCAGTCGTAATGAACAGTTTCTCAATGCGCTGCATGCGCATCACTCACCTGGCCAGATGTATGGTGCCAACGGCCAGGCCACGACGCAAAGTTATCTGCGGAGTGGATTACAGGCCTAGCGAACTTCCAGTTCCTCCAGAGGCGTTAAGTGTAGTTAACGCCCC
>DATMSK010000133.1:0-15290 GCA_035565395.1 Methylophilus sp.
GATACCAATAGAGAGACTGCTATGAAAACATTTTTGAATACCTTGGGTGTGATGGTGATAGGTGCCGGATTGACTGGATGTACCAGCAATCCATTTGCGCCGCCCAATTCATCAATTAATCCTAAAATTCAGAACGAATTGGCGACATCCGCGGCTAAGGCGCAAGCACAAGTCACACCACCGCCTAAAGAGGTCACTGATGAACTGTTTGAGCCACTCAAGATTGAGCCACCCAAAGCCTTGGCCAAACGCGTAGAGCCCAGGTTCGACCTGGTCGTCAACAAGGCACCGGCAGCACAGGTGCTGATGGGGATTGTGTCAGGCAGTCCTTACAGTATTGCCCTGAGCCCGGAGCTTAAGGGTGAAATCTCTATCAACCTGCGTGATGTGACTTTGTTTGAAGCCCTCAATGCCTTACGTGACTTGTATGGCTATGAGTACAAAATGAACGGCAAGCAAATTTTTGTGGAACCACAAACGCTGCAGACACGTGTCTTCCAGGTAAATTACATTATGGGCGCCCGTAGAGGGACCTCCGCAACCCGTGTGACATCGGGGACCGCGAGTGGATCGGGTGCAGGTGGTGCAGCTGGTGTGGCAGGACAGGCCGCAGCGATGAATATCTCCGGTAGCGGCTCCGGGACAGGTACGGGCACCGCAACTGGGAATGGTACCTCGGGCGCTTCTAACCTCCAGGTCTATGCCTCGGATGTCAGCATGCGCACTAACAATGATTTCTGGGATGAGATTGCGGGTTCACTGAGTGGCCTGATTGGCGAAGAAAATGGTCGCAAAGTGATTATCAATGCGCAGTCTGGCCTGATCATGGTGAAGGCGATGCCTAAGGAAATCCGCCAGGTAGAGAAATTCTTGAGCCTGATGCAAGTCACTGTAGATCGCCAGGTGATTTTGGAAGCCAAGATTATTAAAGTACAGTTGAATAGAAATTCCCAGCAGGGCATTAACTGGGCCTTTTTAAGAAAAGGTGCGCGCGATGTGACGTTTGGTAATGTCAACGGAAATACTTCCCTTGGCACAACGGGTACCATTACCGATGGGACCGTTTCAAGTACGGCACCAGGTTTCCTTTCCAATAGCTCTCCCATTCCACTGGGTGGATCTGCATTTGCGCTTGCCGTACAAGGCGGTAATTTCTCGGCCTTGCTGACTTTCCTGGAAACACAAGGCAATGTCGAAGTGCTTTCCAGTCCGCGTATTGCGACCATTAACAACCAGAAAGCCGTACTCAAAGTGGGTAACGATGCGTTCTATGTCACCAATGTGAAGACCAATGTGACAACAACCACAGGCGGCGCGATTGTGACGCCGGATATCCAGTTGCAACCCTATTTCTCTGGTATCTCTCTTGATGTGACGCCACAGATCGACAAGGATGACAATATCATCCTGCATGTGCATCCGTTTGTCAGTGATGTGACGCAGGTCAACCGTACCGTTACCTTGTCCAGTGCGAATGGTGGTACTTACACCATTCCAACGGCCTCCTCCAATATTAACGAAACGGATAGTATCGTGCGTACCAGGGATGGCAGCGTGATTGCGATTGGTGGCCTGATGTCTGAGTCAGTCGACAATACACGTACCAAAGTCCCCGGGTTGGGGGATGTGAAGTTCTTGGGTAACCTGTTCCGCCAGAAAGACCTGAGCAGCACTAAAACAGAGTTGGTGATTTTGCTCAAGTCTACTGTTGTTCGTAGTGGTGAGAACTGGGCGCAAGATATGCTTGAAAGTCAGGACCGGGTTGATAAACTGAAAGCTGATACAGCTTTTTAGGAGCGGGCATGTACCTGCAACATTTTGGCCTGAAGGAATATCCATTTACCATCACGCCGGATACCAGTTTTTATTATGCGACGCGTAGCCTGCAAGAAGCCCTCAATACGCTGCTGATTGCCATCCAGTCTGGCGAGGGCTTTGTGAAGATTACCGGTGAAGTTGGCACCGGTAAAACCCTGTTATGCCGTCGTTTACTTAAAGCATTGGCCTCCAATTGCAAGATTGCATTTATTCCCAATCCTTACCTTGATCCGCATGCTTTACTCATGACGCTCGCCACCGAGTTTGGCGTCGCATTCAAGCCTGACTTTACCCATCATGACATGATCGATGCGCTCAACCGCAAACTGCTCACCTTTGCTGAAGAGGGGCAACATGTGGTGGTGTGCCTGGATGAAGTGCAAGCCATGCCACTGGAGACGCTGGAGGCTTTGCGGTTGCTGAGTAATTTGGAAACCGAAAAGCGAAAACTGATACAAGTGGTGATTTTTGGCCAGCCAGAACTTGAGGAGCGCATTAACCATCCGTCTATTCGCCAGTTACGTCAGCGTATCGGTTTCGAGTACCATCTCAAAGGCTTGCAATGGTCGGAGTTAGGGTTTTACCTGAATCACCGGATGCATGTTGCAGGCTACCAGGGCGGCATGGTTTTTACTCCTGCCAGTATGCGATTGTTGTATCGTTATGCCAACGGCATCCCGCGGCTACTGAATATTCTGGCGCATAAGTCGCTGCTTTCTGCATTTGGACGAGGCCAGCAAGGTGTCTCTGCGGAAGATGTGAAAGCCGCCATTCTGGATACGCAAGCCAGTGTCAAAGCACAACACCGTTGGCTTGGACATGGGTTTAAATGGTGGCTGGCATTCCACACGGCTATGGCCGGCTGGGGCCGTTAGTTGAAGTATTGGGGAAGCCGTTGAGTTTAATTAACCAGGTATTGCAAAATGTCGAGGCCCGTCAGGGTGGTGTAGCCATGGATGGCAAGCCAGATGCTGCTGGCTGGAGTGCTCAGGTGAAGCCTGTGTTGTCGCATCAAGGTGGGCATTCCGGTCGCTGGCTCCGGCGCCTGGCATGGGGATTGGTGTTGCTGACATTGGCAGGGTGGTTGCTGATGAATCGGCCAATGCTGATGGCTTATTTTCAACCTTCACCATTCGCTGCCACGCAGAACAAGGGTATTGCGACACAAGTCGAGGCGCCATCCGCGGCAGCTAAACCAGAGGTTGAGGCTGTGGCTATTCCAGCACCAGCAATTTCGAGTACCCCGCAATTAACCAGGTCTTTATTCAGTGCTTGGCAGTCCGAGTCTCCTGCGGCAGTCAGTCCTGTAGCGCCTCGTCATCAGCCAGTCGCTAATGCTGCGCCTGCTAAAGCAGTCCCAGCGCCACAAGTAGAAGGCGAATTCAGTATCAAGCCGGCTGAAGCGACTGCCGCCAATCCGGTGGTTTCGGTGATCGAGCCACCGTTAGAAGCAGCAAATACCGCGAAACAGGTCAAAAGCAATCAAGAAGAGGCTGTGGTTAGAGGCGTGGTCAACAAGCAGGTCCGTCCCGATCAGGAAGTCAATTTGCTGATTCAGCGCGCTGTGGATCACGAACAAAAAGGACGCCTTAACGAGGCATTGGTCACATTGCGACAGGCCATAAATAGCTATCCGCAATCAGAGGATGCACGGCAGTTGCTGGCAGCTTATTTGTTCGAGTCAAAACAAGATTCTGAGGCGGTTGCTGTGTTGCAAACTGGCATCAAGCAATATCCCGGGCAGATTGGTTTATCCAAATCACTGGCTAAATGGCAGCTTTCACATGGCCAGCCAGAGCCTGTGCTGCAGACCCTGAACCCCGTCGCCAATCTGCTGATCCAGGATGCGGAGTCACAATGGATGCTTGCCATGGCTTACCAGCAAACCGGGCAACATGCAGCGGCTTTGCCGCACTTTGAGCGTGCGATGGTGTTGCGGCCAGGCGTGGCGCAGTGGATGGTGGCTTACGCGATTTCGCTGCAGGCTGCGGGCCAGTCTGCTCAGGCATTGCAGCAATTACAGCTGGCTTATAACATGCCACTCAGCGAGCGGTTATCTGAGTTTGTGAGTCAACGTATTCGCCAATTGGGCGGCACCGTCCCGGCGCGCAACGAATAGGCACACTCAAGCAAAGCCCCACAGCGCGGGCTACCCGCGGTGAATTATGTCCTAGCTTTTCAAGGTGCGTGCCAACACCAGTGCCGTTACCCGCTTGGCGCCTGCGTTTTTCAATACTTTGGCGACTGCGTGCATACTGGCACCCGTTGTCATGACATCATCCACTACCACGACATGTTTGCCATGCCATTGTGATTGCGTGGTAAACGCACCACGCAAGCTGCGTGTTCTGGTTTTCATATCCATGCCTGCTTGTGTTGGCGTATCAATGACTCTTGTACAACCATGTATTTCGAGTGGAATCTGCCAGTGTCTATGCACCTGCTTTGCCAGTTCCAGGGCGTGATTGAAGCCACGCTCCCTGACGCGGTTCGGATGCATGGGCATGGCCATGAGAATATGTGGTTGTTCCGGGCCAGGGAAAGTTGGCAAGCGGTCGAGCAGGCTAGTTGCCAGCAGGTGGCCAAGGGAAAGTTGTTGATGGTATTTAAACTGGTGCAATAGACGGTCCAGCGGATACGCGTAGCGGAATGCCGTCAATGTATGATCAAAGGCGGGGGCATGTTGCAGACAGATCCCACATAATGTGCCCGAGACATTAGGAAGTGCACATTGTGGACAGCGAGGCGCGGTATACCAAGGTAATAATTCGACGCAATGGGCGCAAAGGATTGAATGGCGTTTGTTAGCTGTGGCTGGCGCAGCACAGAGTGTGCATGGCAATCTGGATTCCAGCCAGTTCTGTAATCGAAGGTACGACAGGATTTGATTAAATTTTAATCTGTTGTAAAAATTTTTCACGTGGGATTTTAAACAACATATAATTCGGCCAGATTTTTCATCTATTTTTCTTGCGTGGTGCTTATGGAACAACAAACTTCTGCTGCCGGTTGTGGCAGCGAAATGCAAACCTCAGTCATTAACCTGGACGGCCTGAAACCATCGGCTAGTTGCCATCCTACAGTTGAACGCTGGCGCGTAGCAGACATCATGGCATTGTTTGAATTGCCATTCAATGATTTGTTACATCAGGCACACACTGTCCATCGTGAGCATTTTGATCCTAACGCGGTGCAAGTGAGCACTTTACTGTCAATTAAAACAGGCGGCTGTTCAGAGGATTGCGGCTACTGCCCACAAGCGGCGCGTTACCACACTGAAGTGGAAAACGAGCCATTGATGCAGTTGGATGAAGTGCTTGCGGCTGCCCAGGCGGCTAAAGACAGTGGTGCCAGTCGCTTCTGCATGGGCGCTGCCTGGCGCGGCCCCAAGCAGCGTGACCTGGAACCTGTGCTCAAAATGATTTCTGAAGTGAAGGCCATGGGCCTGCAAACCTGTGCCACCCTCGGCATGTTGAAAGACGGCCAGGCTGAGCAGTTGAAAGAAGCCGGGCTGGATTATTACAACCATAACCTGGACACGGCACCAGAATTTTACGGTGATGTGATTACGACTCGTACTTATCAGGACCGTCTGGATACCCTGGACCGTGTACGCAGTGTGGACATTAATGTCTGTAGCGGTGGCATTATTGGCATGGGGGAAACCCGTACCCAACGTGCAGGCCTGATTGCGCAACTGGCCAACATGGAACAACCACCAGAGAGCGTACCGATTAACCTGCTGACGCAAGTTGAGGGTACGCCCTTGCATGGTACCGATCCACTGGACCCCCTGGAGTTTGTACGTACCATCGCGATAGCCCGTATCACTATGCCGACTAGTTTTGTGAGATTGTCTGCAGGCCGCCAGGGTATGGGCGAAGCGGTGCAAGCCTTGTGTTTCCATGCGGGCGCCAACAGTATTTTTTATGGCGAAAAACTGCTGACCACGGGTAATCCAGAGGTTGAAGCGGATAATGCTTTGTTTAGCAAACTGGGCCTGAAGAAGATTTAATGAGCGATTTGCTGGAATCCTTACAGGCCGACCTGGAAAAACGGCAAACACAGGGCCTTATGCGTCAGCGACGCCTGCTCGACTCACCGCAGGCAGAACACATCACGGCCAATGGCCAGGCTTTTCTGTCGTTTTGCAGTAATGATTACCTAGGCTTGGCGAATGATGCTGCGCTGGTGAGCGCCTTGCAGCAAGCAGCCGCAGAAGCGGGTGTTGGCAGTGGCGCCTCCAATTTAATCACCGGACATCATCGCTACCATGATCAACTGGAGCAGGCGTTGGCCGCCTTTGTGGGCAAGCCTGCTGCGTTGTTATTTTCTACCGGCTATATGGCAAACATTGGTGTGGTGAGTGCCCTTATGGGGCGGGATGACGCCGTGTTTTCAGACAAGCTCAACCATGCTTGCCTCAATGACGGGGCATTTCTGTCGCGTGCCACGCATCACCGTTTTCCACACAATGATGTGGCAGCCCTGGAAAAATTGCTGCAAGCCAGCACGGCGCGACATAAACTGATTACGGCAGATGCAGTATTTAGCATGGACGGTGATCTTGCGCCGCTGGCCGCTTACCTGGAACTCTGTGAGCGCTACGATGCCTATTTGTATGTCGATGATGCACATGGCTTTGGGGTGTTGGGCCCGCAAGGCCGTGGATCACTCAGGCATCTGGGCTTGCAATCACCGCGCCTGATCATGATGGGCACGCTGGGTAAGGCCGCCGGTGTAGCTGGCGCCTTTGTCGCTGGTGAAAAAATCGTGATCGACTACCTGATCCAGTATGCCAACAGTTATATCTACACCACGCCAGCGCCACCTCCTTTGTCAGCTGCCTTGCTGGCCTCGGTTAAGGAGATTGAGCACGGCGAGGCACGTAGAAAACAGCTGTTTGACATGATTGCCTTGCTTAAAAGTGAGCTGTCACTCACGCGCTGGCATCTGTTGCCTTCTGAAACAGCGATTCAGCCGCTGATCGTCGGGGATACCCACGAGGCGCTGGCATTGAGCCAGTATCTGCAAGTGCGCGGTATTTTGGTGCCGGCTATCCGCCCACCTACTGTACCGGCGAATACTTCACGGTTGCGTATTTCTCTGTCGGCTGCGCATAGGGAGGCCGATGTGCGCGCACTGATTGCGGCATTGCATGCCGCTGAACGCGAGCTTCCAGTCGGGATACAGGCATGAGTTGCTTTATTGAAATCATGGGGCAGGGTAAGCCATTAGTCTTGTTGCACGGTTGGGGCATGAATAGCGCCGTCTGGGAGCGCATCACCAAGCGCCTGTCTGCCAACTACCGACTGTTCCTGGTGGATTTGCCGGGTATGGGCCAGAGTCGGCCGGTATACCCTTATCATCTGCATAGCCTGGCCGAGGCGGTGGCGGAGGAGATCCCTGGTGTATCCAGCATCTTGGGCTGGTCTCTCGGAGGCCTAGTCGCGCAACAAATTGCACTCAATCAGCCGGACCGTATAGAAAAGCTGATCCTGGTCGGGACTAATCCCTGTTTTGTCAGCAAACCTGACTGGTCGCATGGAATAGAAGCGCGTCATTTCGAGCAGTTCAATGAGCGGTTCGCCAAAGACTTTAATGCCACCTTGCTCAACTTCCTGACCTTGCAGTGCATGCATGCCAAAGATGCCCGCAGCACCGTGCGCCAATTACGCATTGCCTTTGGCGCCAAACCTACGCCAACGCAAGATAGCCTGAACCAGGCGCTGGATATCCTGCTACAGACAGACTTGCGCGAAGAAGTGGGACGCTTGTTCCAGCCGACACTGATCATACACGGCGACCGTGATACCCTGGCGCCGGTCTCGGCCGCACACTGGCTGGCCATGCATTTGCAGAAGGCGCGCTTGCGAGTGATCGCTGGTGCTGCACATGCCCCTTTCCTGTCGCATGCCGATGCTTTCTGTGAGACTGTCGAAGCCTTTATGGCTGATGAGTCGGTGGAGAACTAAATGCAGGATGTCTATCAGATCGACAAGTCGCGCATGCGGCAGTCGTTTCATCGTGCCGCCAGGCAATATGACGCGGCCGCCATTCTGCAACGGCAGGTGCGCGAGGAAATGTTGAGCCGTCTTGAGGTGGTTAAGCTGGAGCCGACCGTGATTCTGGATGCTGGCTGTGGCACCGGACATGGGCTTAGTGCCTTGCTTAAGCGGTTTAAGAAAGCGCAGGGCATTGCCCTTGATATTGCCGAAGGCATGTTGTCGCGCAGTAAAACATTATTCCCCTGGTACCGTTTCTGGCAAACTTCACCCCGTTTTATCTGTGCAGATATTGAGGCGATGCCGATTGCAACTGGTAGCGTGGATTTGGTCTGGTCTAATCTGGCTGTGCAGTGGTGTAATGACATGGATACCGTGTTGCAGGAGTTCCGGCGTGTGCTCAGACCAGATGGATTGCTGATGTTTGCAACGCTGGGACCAGATACACTGAAGGAGTTACGTGCGGCTTCTGGTAGCGAGCATACCCATGTCAGCCGTTTTATTGACATGCATGACATTGGCGATGCACTGACGCGTGCCGGCTTTAGCGCGCCAGTGCTGGATGTGATGCATTACACCCTGACCTACGACACGGTTGAGTCTGTGATGCGTGACCTCAAAGCCATCGGGGCGCACAATGCTACCGCTGGGCGTGCCAAAGGCTTAAGCGGTAAAGGTTTTTTGCAAAAACTGCGCCAGGGCTATGACGTTTTCAGGCGCAACGGTAAGTTGCCAGCCACTTATGAAGTGGTGTTTGTGCATGCCTGGACGGGCAGCCAGCCTTATACTGCGCCTGGCACCAGTCCTGTACAGTTTATGCCGCGTAAAGACGCACAAAGGTAAGTCATGCACGCGTTACCACGTCATTTTTTTGTGACCGGGACCGATACTGGCGTGGGGAAAACCACGGTGACTGTACGCCTGATGCAGCAGCTTATTGCGCAGGGTTTCACTGTGATTGGCATGAAGCCGGTTGCTTCGGGCTGTGAGTGGCTGGCTGGCCGCTGGCAAAATGAAGATGTCCGCCAGTTAACGGCGGCCTCGAATGTGAAGGCGCCGCCTGAGCTGATTAATCCGTATTGTTTTGATCCACCCATTGCGCCGCACATTGCCGCTGAACAAGCAGGCGTCAGCATTGACCTGAGTGTGATTCAATCTGCCTATACGCAGCTGACAACCATGGCGGATGTGGTGATTGTCGAAGGTGCCGGTGGTTTGCTGGTCCCACTCAACAGCAAGCAATCACTGGCGGATTTAATTCAGCTCTTGAATATTCCTGCGTTAGTGGTGGTTGGCATGCGTTTGGGTTGCATCAATCATGCACTGTTGACGGCACAAGTATTGAAACAACGAGGGATCCGTTTTTGTGGCTGGGTGGCGAACAGCATTGACCCTCAGATGTCTATGCCAGAAGAAAACTTGCAGACCTTGATAGAAAGTTTGCAGCAAGCGCCCTTATTAGAAATCCCTTTCCAGGAATCGTCGACCTAGATGGAATCCTCATTACTGACCCGCATAGAATTGCGTGCCTCGGTGCCACCCGTAACCAAAGGCTTGATCGCGTTGAATGTGCTGGTGTTTGTGGTGATGCTGTTTGGCGGGGCCGGGTTCTGGCATTCGCCGAATACCGTACAACTGACCTGGGGCGCTAACTTTGCTCCGGCCACGGCAGATGGACAATGGTGGCGGCTGGGATCTGCCATGTTTCTGCATTTTGGAGCCTTGCACCTGGGCATGAATATGCTGGCCTTATGGGACGGCGGCAAACTGGTCGAGCGCATGTTTGGCGCAGTACGTTTCCTGGTGATTTACCTGGTCAGTGGCGTGGGTGGCAATTTGTTGTCCTTGGTCATCCAGGGTAATGATGCCGTCTCTGGCGGTGCCTCTGGCGCGATTTTTGGCATTTATGGTGCCCTGCTGGTTTATGTTTGGTTCGGCAGGCGCCAGATGCAGGTGCAGGAATTCCGCTGGCTGTTTTGGGGGGCGCTGCTGTTTTCTACGCTTACCATCGTCATGGGATACGTGATTCCCGGCATTGATAATTCGGCGCATATTGGCGGATTTGTCACCGGGATGGTGATGGCGGCGCTTTTCTTGCCATCTAGCATCTTGCCGAGCAGGCCATTAATGATCACGCAAAGTTTGGCCGCGGTGGCCTGGATGGCAGCGGTAGTTGTGTTGCTGACCCATTTGCCTACGCCCAAGTATCGCTGGCAGCAGGAAGTGGCGATACAAAAACAAGTGCAAAAACTCAATCAGGTTGATCAGCGGGCACAGCAAAAATGGCGGAAGATTATGCTCGAAGGCCGCGAGGGCAGTGTCAGTTTTGATGAAATGGCCACACAGATTGATACTGAAGTTGCCACGCCTTATGAAGAAAGCTTTGAAAAACTATCTGCGCTGCCAGAAGATCCCAAGCTACCTTCAGCAGCTTTGCTTGAGCAAGCCAAGGCCTATGCATTAAAGCGTAGTGAGGTCAGTAAGGCCGCGGCAGACAAGTTACGCAATATGCCGTTTACGCCAGGTCGTCCCGCTAGCGAGTAATCGCGCTATTTTTCGGTAGCTTAAGCGTTGACTAACTCAATGATCCTGGCTTCAGGAGCTGCAATTTGCGAGCGCGCCATCTCTTGTACAAAGGCCTTGGCATGTTCGCTCCAGGATTGTGTTGGCAACTGCTCTATCATGCCTCGCAGAACCAGGTTCATCTGCGCTTGGTTAAATGGCTCAGGCAGCACTTCACCGGCTTGCGCCGTTGACACATAGCCTGCATAACCACAAACCTCAGTCACCAGTAACGGCAGGCCGGCAGTCATGGCTTCAATTAAGACGATGCCTGCCAATTCAGAGCGTGCCGCATGCACCAGTAAATCGCAACCCAGCATCATGGCGGGAATGTCTGGGCGCCCACCTGCTTCGATACAGCGATCCGCAACCCCCAGTTTTTCCGCGTAAGCTTTCATATTGCTGCTGGATTCAAATTCGCCCACCGCTAGCAACCAGCAGCGCTGCTTCAGTGGCGTGGGTAGGCTGCTTAATGCGTCTATCGCCCGGTCTACGCCTTTACGCACAAACGCTGAGCCCACGGTGAGCAACACGATGGCGTCCTCTGGCAGCTTGAAAGCCTGCCGCACATAGGCTCGGTAGTCTTGCGTCGGTAGGGCGATGAAGCGTTGCAACGGAATGTTTGGGGGGATCAGGTGGAAGCGTTTACTCTCAGTACCATACCAGCGCTGGAATATAGCCTGGTCGTGCTGGTTGAGCAGCAATATATGCGTCGTAGCCTGTTTGCCAAACACGGCGTTTTCCATGGTGGAAAAAAAACGGTAGCGGCCAGAAAGTTTTTTATACCAGGGTTCACGGGCCATGCGCTCGGCGTAGCAGGGGTCAGCCGCAAAATAGACATCCAGCCCAGGCATGCGGTTAAAGCCGACCACGCGGTCAAAATCGCCTTGAGTAATCGCTTGCCGCATTTGGCGGATCAGTGACTGGTGTCTGTGGTGATTGAGCCAGCCAGTGGCCTTGAGCAGGTTGACTGTGATGTCTTGCGCTACATCGCCGCGCCATTCGCCAGTAAAGATTGTGACTTCATGCCCCTGGGCGACGCAGTCCCTGGCAATGCGCAACATGTCGCGCTGCACGCCGCCATAGGGAAAATATTTGAATATGAGAAAAGCCAACTTCATGCGGTGGCATTGTATGCGAAAATAGCGGCCATGAAACGCATTCTGATTGTCAAAACGACCTCCATGGGCGATGTGATCCATGCCCTGCCTGTGGTTGAAGATATTCTCCAGCATTTTCCGGACGCCCATATCGACTGGCTGGTAGAGGAAAGTTTTGCCGATATTCCGCGCCTGCACCCTCGTGTGCAACAGGTGTTTACCGTCGCCGTGCGCCGCTGGCGTAAACAATGGTGGCATTGCCAGACCTGGCGTGAAATCACCACTGTGAAACGGCAGGTGGGTACCCAAGCTTATGATGTGGTGCTTGATTTACAAGGCCTGGTCAAAAGTGCGGTCATGGCTTGCTGTGCACATGGCCCACGCCATGGCTATGACAAACATTCCATTCGTGAACCACTGGCCAGCCGTTTTTACCCGCATCAATATGCCATTACCTACCGCCAGCATGCGGTGATCCGCATGCGCACGCTGGCAGCCCTGGCTTTAGGCTATGCCGTCCCGCAAGACAAACCGGCCTATGGTCTTGTTACTGATGAGCATCATTCTAAACAGCCTGCTTTCCTGGCATTGCATGCCACCAGTCGTGACAGCAAGTTATGGCCGGAGGATCACTGGGTTGCGTTGGGGCAATATTATGCAGCCCAAGGACTGCACATGTGGTTGCCCTGGGCAAGTGCCAATGAACAGGCGCGCGCGGAAAGAATTGCTGCTCAAGTGCCGCAAGCATTGGTCTTGCCTAAACTGAGTTTGCAGCAGCTGGCTGCACAAATGCCTCAGGCGCGGTTTGCCGTAGGCGTGGATACCGGACTTTCGCATCTGGCTGCCGCCCTGGATATTCCGGTTGTTGCGATCTATACCGATACCGAGCCCGCGTTTACTGGGGTCGCCGAGGGGCGAAGGGCACCTGCAGTTAACCTTGGCGGAAAAGGAAACGTCCCCACCGTTGAAGCGGTGATTGCACAGCTGAGCGTAATCTCGGTGGCGGTTGACCAGATTTAAATCATATATTCTTCACCTTTACCCTTGAAATCAGTAGGGGCATCCCCAACATTCTGTAAATATTGAGAGAAAAAGTGTTGTTAGCCTTCTCTCTGGTAGAACAGTGTTGAACAAGAAGGGGACCCCCATGCAAGAACCAAATACACCTGCCGACGTAAATGCAAATGAAGCAGCAGTGAATGAAGCCGCACCAGACATCCAAGTGGAAGACACTCAGCTAGCACGCATTGCCGAACTGGAAGCTGCGCTCGAAGAAGCCAAGGCACAGACCTTATATGTGAAGGCGGAAGGTGAAAATATCCGCCGTCGTGCGATGGATGATATTGATAAGGCCCGCAAATTTGCGCTGGAGAAATTTAGTGGTGAGTTGCTGGCAGTGAAAGATAGCCTGGATGCGGCATTGGCCGTAGAGAGTGCAGATGTGGCCAGCTACAAGAACGGTGTCGAGTTAACGGCTAAACAATTGCTCAGCGTGTTTGAAAAATTCAATATTGCTGAAATTAATCCGGTCGGTGAGAAATTTGATCCTAACAAGCACCAGGCGATCAGCATGGTGCCTGCCGAAGGCGAACCAAATACCGTCTTGAGCGTATTGCAAAAAGGCTATGCCTTAAATGATCGCGTACTGCGCCCGGCATTAGTGACAGTCATTCAGGCAAAGTAAATCAACCACATTTGAAGTGGGGACTTGAAATCTATTCAGGCATCCCAATTATTACATCATTGATGTTGTGATTAACGAATTTTAAGGAAAACATAAAGATGGCAAAGATTATCGGTATTGATTTGGGCACCACTAACTCGTGCGTGGCTGTGATGGAAGGCGGAAAGCCACGCGTGATTGAAAACGCTGAAGGTGCGCGTACGACGCCTTCTATTATCGCGTATCAGGAAGACGGCGAAATTTTGGTGGGTGCACCTGCAAAACGTCAGGCTGTGACCAACCCGAAAAACACCCTGTTTGCGGTGAAGCGTTTGATCGGCCGCCGGTTTGACGAGAAAGAAGTGCAAAAAGACATCGACTTGATGCCTTACACCATCACCAAGGCTGATAACGGTGATGCATGGGTAGAAGTGCGTGACAAAAAACAGGCGCCTCCACAGATTTCTGCTGAAGTGTTGCGCAAGATGAAGAAAACTGCCGAAGACTACCTGGGCGAAGAAGTGACCGAGGCCGTGATTACCGTGCCAGCTTACTTTAACGACAGTCAGCGTCAGGCGACTAAAGATGCTGGCCGTATTGCTGGTCTGGAAGTGAAACGTATCATCAACGAACCAACCGCTGCGGCGCTGGCATTTGGTTTGGACAAACAGGAAGGTGACCGCAAGATTGCGGTGTATGACTTGGGTGGTGGTACCTTCGATATTTCCATTATCGAAATTACTGAAATCGACGGCGAACACCAGTTTGAAGTGTTATCTACCAACGGTGACACCTTCTTGGGCGGTGAAGACTTCGACAACCGCATCATCGACTTTTTGGCAGACGAGTTCAAAAAAGAAAATGGTTTGGACTTGCGCAATGACTTGCTGGCAAAACAGCGTCTGAAGGAAGCTGCTGAAAAAGCCAAGATTGAGTTGTCCGGTGCACAACAGACCGAAGTGAACCTGCCTTACATTACGGCAGATGCGACCGGTCCTAAGCACTTGGTGGTGAAAATTACCCGTGCCAAACTGGAATCACTGGTTGAAGACCTGATTGAGCGTACGATCGCGCCTTGTAAGACTGCCTTGAAAGATGCAGGCGTGTCTCCTTCTGACATCGCCGACGTGATTTTGGTCGGTGGTCAAAGCCGTATGCCAAAAGTGCAGGAAAAAGTGAAAGAGATTTTTGGCAAAGAGCCACGTAAAGACGTGAACCCGGACGAAGCCGTAGCGGTAGGTGCTGCGATTCAGGGTGGCGTGTTGAAAGGTGACGTCAAAGACGTATTGCTGCTGGACGTGACACCGTTGTCTCTAGGTATCGAGACTTTGGGTAGCGTGATGACTAAACTGATCAAGAAAAACACCACGATTCCTACCAAGGCATCACAAGTGTTTTCAACCGCGGAAGACAACCAGAATGCAGTGACGATTCACGTGTTGCAAGGTGAACGTGAAATGGCAGCTGGTAACAAGAGCCTGGGTCAGTTTAATCTGAGCGATATTCCACCATCACCACGTGGCATGCCGCAAATTGAAGTGACGTTTGATATCGATGCCAACGGTATTTTGCATGTGTCTGCCAAAGACAAGGCGACTGGCAAAGAGAACAAAATCACGATCAAGGCGAACTCAGGCTTGTCTGAAGAAGAAATTCAGCGCATGGAAGAAGATGCCGCTAAATATGCGGACGAAGACAAGAAGTTACGTGAACTGGTCGATGCCCGTAACCAGGCTGACAGCGTATTGCACAGCGTGAAGAAATCACTGGCTGAACACGGTGACAAGATTGAAGCCGATGAGAAAGCCAAGATTGAAGACGCTATTAAAGAGCTGGAAGCTGTGGCCAAGGATGGCGACGACAAAGAAGTGATTGAAGCCAAAACCAATGCATTGATGGAAGCTTCACAGAAACTGGGCGAAAAAGTCTACGCTGAGCAACAGGCGCAGGCCAATACCGAAGGCGGCGCACAACCACAAGAAGAAAAAACTGTGGAAGGCGACGTGGTAGATGCCGAGTTTGAAGAAGTGAAAAAAGACTAACTTAAATGGGCAAGTGGCGACACTTGCCCCTCTTTATGATGCAGGCAAACACACCTCGCTGATAACGGGTGTGTTTGTTTACATGGCACAAACGCATGAT
>DATMSK010000134.1:0-4528 GCA_035565395.1 Methylophilus sp.
GATAGCGCTTACGCAGACGGATGGTTTTTGGTATGATCTCAACCAACTCATCGTCATCAATAAACTCTACTGCAGATTCCAGGCTTAATGAGACTGGCGGAATCAAACGCACAGCTTCATCAGTACCGGAAGCACGCACATTGGTCAGTTGTTTACCTTTAATCGGGTTAACTACCAAGTCATTATCACGACTATGAATACCAATGATCATACCTTCGTACAATCTGTCGCCAGGGCTTGAGAACATCTTGCCGCGATCTTGCAGCTTCCACAAGGCGTAAGCTACCGCTTCACCTTGTTCAGCTGAAATCAGCACACCATTACGACGGCCAGGCATGTCTGCTTTCACAGGTGCATACTCATCAAAAATATGTGCCATCAAGCCAGTACCACGGGTCAATGTCAAGAATTCACCCTGGAAACCAATCAGGCCACGCGCTGGAATGCGGTATTCAACACGGGTACGGCCATTGCCGTCGGATTCCATGTTAGTCATTTCACCACGACGACGGCCCAGTTCCTCCATCACGGCACCCTGGTTTTCATCTTCAACGTCTACTGTCAGAATTTCGTATGGCTCACATTTTTCGCCATTGATTTCTCTGTAAACTACGCGTGGTTTACCCACAGCGATTTCAAAACCTTCACGGCGCATGTTTTCCAGCAATATGGTCAGGTGCAACTCACCACGGCCAGATACGCGGAATACGTCGGTATCTTCAGTGTCTTCCACGCGCAGTGCCACGTTCACCAACAGCTCTTTAGTCAAACGGTCACGGATCTGACGTGAAGTAATAAACTTACCTTCTGTACCTGCCAATGGAGAAGTGTTCACCATAAAGTCCATGGTCAGGGTTGGCTCATCCACGCCTAAATGTGGCAAACCAACTGGTTTTTCGCGATCAGCAATCGTGAAACCAATACCGATTTCTTCAATACCGGAAATAATCACGATGTCACCCGCTTCAGCCTCTTCAACTGGCACGCGCTCCAAGCCTTTAAAGCCCAGCACCTGGTTGATACGGCCTTGTGCGACTTGTTCATCTTCGCGCATCACGGCAACCACCTGGCCTGGCTTTATACGGCCATTAGTAATACGGCCAACGCCCAAGCGACCAGTGTAAGTCGAGTAATCCAATGCAGAAATTTGCAATTGCAACGGTGCATCGCTGTCACCTTTAGGTGGCTCGACATGACTTAAAATCGTGTCAAACAACGCGCGCATATTGTCAGAAGGCTTGCTCATGTCCAATGTAGCAAAGCCATTCAATGCGGATGCGTATACCACCGGGAAGTCCAATTGCTCATCAGTCGCGCCCAAGTTAGCAAACAGGTCAAAAGTATGGTTAATCACCCAGTCAGGACGTGCACTTGGGCGGTCCACTTTGTTAATCACCACGATTGGCTTCAAACCCAAGGCCAACGCTTTTTTAGTCACGAAGCGGGTTTGTGGCATTGGACCATCCACCGCATCTACCAACAGCAATACGCCGTCCACCATACCCAACACACGCTCTACCTCACCACCAAAGTCGGCGTGGCCCGGTGTGTCGACGATATTAATGTGTGTGCCTTCATAGGTTAAGGCCGTGTTTTTTGCCAGAATGGTAATGCCACGTTCTTTTTCCAGATCGTTGCTATCCATCACACGCTCAGTCACTGCTTGGTGTGAAGCAAAAGTACCAGACTGTTGAAGTAACTTATCAACCATGGTGGTTTTGCCGTGGTCAACGTGGGCGATAATTGCGATATTTCTGAGATTGCGTGCCATGTGAACTGCCATATGTTTGGAAAGGGCGCGATTTTATCACAAATCAACTAAATAATTGACTTTTAAAATAATTTGGCTATAATGCGAGCAACCTTAAAACGTAGCAGGTACTTGACCCGCTAATTTACGTTTTAAATTCATTGCCCTGACCTGTCGATAACTCGCGAAATTTTGAGGTTATCATCTTTAGATGAAGTCTTCATGACACATCTTCTTTTATCGGTTAGCGGCCATGCCCAAGCGCCGGTAAAAGCAATTCGTTCCCATTGATGTTGCTTTGGCTTAGTTGATATTCACCGTACCTTAGATTTGTGACGGTCATCACATGAGCTCTGCTTTTGCTTTACTAGCGCCCTTTTTAATTGTTGATGAAAGGGACATTCCTTGTCTTTTGCAGATTTAAATCTTGACCCCTCCATTTTGCGCGCATTGACCGACGCAGGCTATGAAAACCCAACACCAATTCAGGCACAATCCATTCCTGAAGCATTGCAAGGCCGTGACATCATGGCCTCAGCACAAACCGGCACCGGTAAAACGGCTGCCTTTACCTTGCCAGCCTTAAACCTGCTGGCAACACAGCATCCTGTTCGCAGCCGTGGCCCGCGTATTCTGGTGCTAACACCAACACGCGAGCTGGCAGCTCAGGTCAATGATGCTGCACGTAAATACGGTAAATTCCTGCGCGCACGTTGCATCAGCATCGTGGGTGGCATGCCTTACCCATTACAAAACAAATTGCTGTCACAGCCACTGGATATTCTGGTTGCAACGCCAGGCCGTTTTATTGACCACCTGGAGCGCGGCCGTATTGACTTGAGCCGTCTGCAAATGCTGGTACTTGATGAAGCTGACCGCATGTTGGACATGGGCTTTATGCCAGACGTTGAGCGCATTTGCGAGGCCTTGCCTGCCGACCGCCAAACCCTGCTGTTCTCTGCAACACTGGATGGCATCATGGATATCGGCAAACGCTTCTTGCGCGACCCAGTGACGATTCAAGTTGCGGGCCAAAAAGAAAGACATGCCAATATTGAGCAGCGCCTACACTTTGTGGATGACATGAACCACAAAAACAAACTGCTGGAGCACTTGCTGATTGCCCCAGACGTCAACCAAACCATCATCTTTACCAGCACCAAGCGTCACGCTGACCTGCTGGCTGAAGACTTATATGCTGCGGGCCATAAAACAGCTGCATTACATGGTGATATGACACAAGGCGCGCGTAACCGCACGCTGACCAAGCTGCGCCATGGCGACGTTAAAGTGTTGGTGGCTACCGATGTCGCTGCACGCGGTATCGACGTACAAGGCATTTCACATGTGATTAACTACGACCTGCCAAAATTTGCAGAAGACTATGTCCACCGTATTGGCCGTACCGGCCGCGCCAACAACACTGGCGTTGCGATCTCATTTGCCTCTAACGCTGATCGTCACCTGCTGCGCAAAATTGAACAGTACACCGGACAGAAACTGCAGGCTGAAGTGATTGCCGGTTTCGAACCCAAACGTGCAGCGCGCATGGATGACGGTGAAGGCCGTCGCGGCGGCAAGCGCAACGGCCATGGCAAACCACAAGGTAAAGGCGGCTTCCGTCGCGATGACCGTCAAGCTAAGTCTTTTGGTGAGCGCGTCGCGCGTGAAGGTAACCGTGAAGGCAGCAATCGTGAAACACAAGGCAACAAACCACGTGCACCCCGCCAAACCGAACAAAGACAAGACAAAGAAGTCAACGGCAACAGCAAGCACTACAACAAAGATACTGACTTCCAGTTTGCACGCGCATTGGCTGACGAGTTTGGTCAACGCCGCCCACGTCCAGCTGGCAACAACCAGGAGCGCTTTGGCAACCCGAATGCTAACCGTGGCAACAATAAACCACGCCCAGCCGGTAAGTCATTTGGCGATTCTGGCGTAAAACGTCCTCGTTCATTCGTTTAAGCCTAGCCTATGTCTGAGCAAACCACAGTAGATTTTCGTGCGCTCGGCCTGGCCGAGCCGCTGTTAAAAGCGATTGAAGAGTCTGGTTATACGACACCTACCCCGATTCAGGCGCAGGCCATTCCTTTGGCTTTGCAACGCATGGACTTGATGGCGGGCGCGCAAACGGGTACTGGCAAAACGGCAGCGTTTTCCTTACCTATTTTGCATACGCTATTACCACTCGCCAGTACCAGTACTTCCCCGGCCAAGCACCCTATCCGGGCCCTGGTGTTGGCGCCAACGCGTGAACTGGCGATCCAGGTGTATGACAACATCAAAACCTATGCCAAGCATACCGCTTTACGTAGCCTGGTAGTCTACGGTGGCGTTGACATCAAAACCCAGACACCACATTTGAAAAATGGCGTCGAAATCCTGGTAGCGACTCCTGGCCGCTTGCTAGACCATGTTGAGCAAAAGACCTTGTCATTAAGTCAAGTCCAGTTTCTGGTGCTGGATGAAGCTGACCGCATGCTGGATATGGGCTTTATGCCAGACCTGAAACGCATACTGGCATTGCTACCCAAGCAACGCCAGAACCTGATGTTTTCAGCGACCTTCTCTGACGAAATCAAAAAACTGGCGGATGCCTTTTTAAACAACCCGACTTTAATTGAGGTGGCACGCAGTAACGCCACCAACGACAATGTCGAACAAAAAGCTTACCTGGTAAACAATGACCAGAAACAGCGCTTCCTGGTACAGTTGCTCAAGCAATATACCAACCAGCAAGTCATTGTGTTTACAAAAACAAAACTCTCAGCCAGC
>DATMSK010000135.1:0-2734 GCA_035565395.1 Methylophilus sp.
TTGTGGATGGAGCGCACCATAGAAGGCGACCGCATGGCAAGGCAGAAACTGGATGCCCAACCCTGGGGCCCACGCAAAGCTGGCATCAAACTCGGCAAACACAGCGCATGGCTAGCGTTTTCGCTCGTCACAGGCTTTACCTTCGTCGGTTACTTCACGCCCATCCGTGAACTGCTCAGCGACATGCAGCACTGGCAACTGGGTGGGTGGTCGTGTTTCTGGCTAGGATTTTACAGCCTGGCCACCTATGGCAATGCGGGTTTTTTACGTGAACAAGTCTGCAAACATATGTGTCCTTATGCCCGCTTCCAAAGCGCCATGTTTGATAATCACACTCTGATTGTGGCTTATGACAGTGCCCGTGGAGAACCACGTGGTGGCCGTAGTAAAAACCAGGATTACCAAGCACAAGGACTGGGGTCATGCATAGACTGCAATATCTGCGTGCAGGTATGTCCGGTCGGGATTGATATCCGCAATGGCTTGCAATACGAATGCATCAGTTGCGGCCTGTGTATTGATGCCTGTAATGACGTCATGGATAAAATGCAGTATCCACGTGACCTGATCCGTTTCTCCGCAGCTGGCCAGAGTAGTCAGCACAAATTAAGCCAGCACCTGCTGCGCCCACGCGTCCTGATATACAGTGGACTATTTGTATTCATGGTGGCCTGGCTGGGTTACGGGCTGTTACATAAACCCGATTTCAAAGTCGATGTGATGCGAGACCGCAATATCATGTACCGGGAAACGGCTCATGGCGTCGAAAACCTTTACCAGCTACACCTGACCAATGCCACAGAACAGACACAGCATTACCGTGTACATGCCAGCGGCCTGACCGGTCTCAGCGTAGAAAGTGAGCAAACACTCACGGCTGGCCCGACCGAGGAAGTATTACTGCCATTCAGTTTGTCACTGCCCTCCAGCGAACAACGTGGCAGCCAGCGCATCAAGATCGAAGTGAGGGAGATTTCGAGTGGTGAAACCGTCTCGACGGACAGCACGTTCTACTTACCCTGATTAAAAGACTACCCCTTGTCCCGCGTGTGCTGGCAGGTGATTACCAAGGTTGACCAGCCTTAGTTCAACCTGCCAGGTCAATCACGCGGGTCTTTTTTTGCGCCAGCATTTTCAGCAATAACTTGTAAGTATCCAGATCGAACTTGAGCGCTGTTTTTTGCTCACGCAAAGCCTGCAAGCTGTCATCATCCTCCGCCACCCCCATGTAAACCCAGTGTGCAAAGACATGAATCTGACGTAAATCATTCTCCAGGTTATATTCTTCAATCCCTATTTTGCCAGGGTATGGCCAGACTTTGAGTTTATGCGCCATCAGTGCCTGCTGTACACGCAAGGCATGCATTTCGGCAGATTCCTGGCCACAGCAAACGCCCTTGCAGCGTTTGAGCTGAAAGGCAAAACACGGTCCATTGCGCCCGGGTTCCAACCCTAGCGCTTTGACACATAAATGGCTCATTTCGGCGATCTTGCGCAAGGTTTCTACCGCCTGGCGCTTGCTTTTAAACGTACCAAACAGTTGCATCAGCTGGCTGGGATCAATCTCGTCTTCATGTACAAGCGTCAGCAAGGGCTGGGGTGTATCGCCAGACGCTAACCGCCAACTGCATAATTGGCGCTCTCGCCGCAATTGCCGGTTATAGATGGGCAGGCGCTCCTTGACCAGACGAGACTCCAGCAACAAGGCACTGAACTCGCCTGCGGTGGGGATCCACTCAAAACGCTTCATTTCCTGCGTCATGCGCATTTCCTTGCTGGAAGCATGATCGCTACTAAAGTGCGATAGTACGCGCGCCCTGAGATTGATACTTTTACCGATATACAACGGCAAATCATTTTCACCGTAGAACAGATAGACCCCGGGTGCCTCTGGCAATTCGCCGATCAGGCTGGCATCAATATGAGGAGGCAAGGTAGGCGCCGACATGAGCTTGAGCGCAGCCGCACGCACCGCGTCTTCGCCCAAGTCGCGCCGTGCATCATTAAGCATGATCAGAATCGCTTCCACATCGCCCATCGCGCGATGACGCGCCAGGCCGGTAATCCGGTGGCGCTCAACAATCGCATCAATGCCATGGCTGTAATATTGCGGATACAACAGGCGCGACAGTTTGACGGTGCACAGGACCTTCTGACGAAAACAAACCCCTAGCCGCTTGAGTTCAGACTTGAGGAAGCCATGGTCAAAACGTACATTATGTGCGGCCAGCACCGAACCTTCCAGCAAGGCCAGCAACTTGTCTGCCACCTCAGCAAACGTCGGCGCATCGGCAACCATGGCATCGTTAATGCCAGTCAGTGACTGAATAAAGGGAGGAATAGGCTGCTGCGGATTGACCAATGTTTGCCAACGCACGGTTTCCACGCCATCATCGAAACGGACCAGTGCAATTTCGGTAATGCGGTCTTTTAAAGGCGTTGCCCCGGTCGTTTCGAGGTCAAGAAAAGTCACGGAAGGCAACATCACGCGTAAAGGCTTTCTACTGCACATCAAGTTAGCTGGAATGGATACTATTTTAACGCACTTCAGTCTTTCCACGATCACCAGCATTCCGCGCCGGAATTCCTGATTAAGCAACAGGAAAAGCTATTTAATCACTTAATCTTATGTGTGATGTCTCATATCTTATACAAAACCAGAGTTTCTCCTACAAAACAGCTATAGACACTCCAATCAATTGATGCTGTAATTACCAATTACATATTAATGACA
>DATMSK010000136.1:0-3696 GCA_035565395.1 Methylophilus sp.
GAAAATCTTGCTGAAAAACTGATTGCAGTGTTATCAATCACCAAGTCCTTGGTGGCTGAATAATTGATATTTAACACTATTTCGCCATTCTTTACGTATGCCATTGGCACTCGGGTATTTTCATCCACCGCCACTAGCAAATGTGGCGTAAATCCATTGTCCACGCACCACTCATGCACGGCGCGTATCAGGTAGGGCTTAGTGGATGAAACATTTTCCATGACCTTACTTCCGCATTGCTTTTTCGGAAGGGGTCATCGCCTCGATGTAAGCCGGGCGAGAGAATATACGTTCTGCGTACTTAAGTAAAGGTGCAGCTTGCTTTGGCAGCTCAATTCCATAATGTCCAAGACGCCATAAGAGCGGTGCGATAGCCACATCCAGCATGGAAAATTCGTCGCCCAGAATATATTCCTGGCGGCTGAACAAAGGCACGATCTGTGTCAGATTGTCTCGAATAATCAAGCGCGCCTTATCAGCCAGCTTCTGATTGCCAGACTCAATATCTTTGATATGACTAAACAACTGCTCTTCAAAGTTGTGAAGAAACAATCTGGCACGTGCTCGCATGACAGGGTCAGCGGGCATAAGCTGAGGATGAGGAAAACGCTCGTCGATATATTCATTGATGATGTTTGCTTGCTGCAGCACCAAATCACGTTCAACGAGGACAGGGACTTCATTGTGCGGATTGATTACGGCCAGATCTTCTGGCTTGTTGGCAAGATCCACGTCGATCACTTGGAAATCCATGCCTTTTTCAAATAGCACAATGCGGCAGCGGTGGCTGTATGGATCAGTAGTTCCAGAATACAAAGTCATCATGATGTTGTTTCCTTACAAAACAAAAAAGCGGGATTGCCCGCAAAGGCAATCCCGCCTTGAATAGAACGTTAGTGTATATCTTTCCAGAATTCTTTTTTCAGATAGTACGCGACGATGAAAAGCAAGCCCAGGAACAGGATCACGATTAATCCCAATTGCAGGCGCAGACCTTTAGCAGGCTCGCTCATGAATACCAGGTAATTCACCAGGTCAGCGACCATCGCGTCATACTGAGCAGGCTCAAGCACGCCTGGTTTGGTCAGCACCAGCGTATGCTTCTCGACCTCATGGCCGTGCTCATCCACTGTTTTCTGAACCTTGAGGGTTTGCTCACCTTGCAACTGCCATAGCACGTGCGGCATAGCCACTTTGTCATAGACAGTATTGTTCCAGCCTGTCGGACGAGTATCGTCACGATAGAAGCCTCTCAAGTAGCTGTACAGCCAGTCAGGTCCGTTTGCATATGCACGCGCCTGCACCGAAAGATCCGGGGGGGTTGCTCCAAACCAGGATTTGGCATCGCGCTTAGGCATGGTGACAGTCATCGTGTCGCCCACCTTCTCACCAGCAAACATCAGGTTTGATTTGATTTCAGCATCGCTCAAACCAATATCTTTAAGCCGGTTATACCGCATATAGGCAGCGCTGTGACAGCTCAGGCAGTAGTTTACAAATGTCCTGGCACCACGCTGCAGCGAAGCCTGATTATTGGGATCGATAGGCGCATGATCAAGATGCACGCTCTCATTTGCCATCACCAAGGCAGGCAATAACAGGCCGACCAACAATAATACCTTTTTCATTATCCTGTTACCCTTTCTGGAACTGGCTTGGTCTTATCGATGCTGGTATACCAAGGCATCAAGATAAAGAACAGAAAGTAAACTGCAGTGAAAATTCTAGCCACCACCGTTGCACGGTCCGCACCGCCCACGATGAATGTTGATGGATCAAACACCCCCCAGACATTCGAAGGCTCGGTACCCAGGTAACCCAGAATCAAAAAGCTCACTACAAACAATGCCAGCCACACCTTGTAGATAGGACCGCGATAGCGTATCGACTTCACGGGACTACGATCCAGCCAAGGCAGCAATGCGAAAATCACGACGGACAGACCCATGGCAGCAACGCCAGGGAACTGCGAATTCATGATGGGCGGCACCGCACGCAAAATAGAGTAATAAGGCGTGAAATACCAAACGGGCGCAATGTGCGCTGGTGTTTTTAACGGGTCAGCCGGAATGAAGTTATTTGCTTCCAGGAAGTAGCCGCCCATTTCCGGCGCAAAGAAGATAATGGCCGAAAACACGATCAGGAAAACTGACACGCCGACAATATCCTTCACCGTGTAATACGGATGAAAAGGAATGCCGTCCAGTGGGATACCGGTTTCAGGATCTTTGTGCTTCTTGATTTCAACACCATCCGGGTTGTTTGAGCCCACTTCATGCAGGGCAATGATATGCGCAGCTACCAATCCCAGCAGCACCAACGGAAGAGCAATTACGTGGAACGCGAAGAACCGGTTAAGGGTCGCGTCAGACACCATGTAATCACCGCGCAGCCAAAGTGAAATATCTGGCCCAACAAACGGGATAGAGGTAAACAGATTAATAATCACCTGAGCACCCCAGTAGGACATCTGCCCCCATGGCAACAGATAGCCAAAGAATGCCTCACCCATCAGCGCAAGGAAAATCCCTACACCGAACAGCCATATCAGCTCACGAGGATTCCGATAAGACCCGTAGATCAGACCACGGAACATATGCAGATAGACCACCACGAAGAACATGGAAGCCCCGGTTGAGTGCATGTAGCGAATCAACCAGCCCCAGGAAACGTCACGCATGATGTACTCCACCGAAGCAAAGGCGAGCTCTGCATCAGGCTTGTAATTCATCGTGAGGAAAATGCCAGTAACGATCTGCAGCACCAGCACCAACAGCGCCAATGAACCGAAGAAATACCAGAAGTTGAAGTTCTTGGGAGCGTAATACTCTGAGAGGTGAGCTTTCCAGTTGGCCGTCAATGGAAAACGGTCATCTACCCACCCGAGCAAACCAGTTAAATATTTTTGCATGATTACGCGGCCCCCTTGTCGTCTTCACCAATCAACAGCAGATTGTCGTTGAGGTATTTGTGTGGAGGCACCACCAGATTGATAGGCGCGGGAGAGCCTTTGAATACACGACCCGCCAGATCAAAACGGGAACCATGGCAAGGACAGAAAAAACCGCCCGGCCAATCTGCGCCCATTTCGTTGCCAGCTTGCAATTTGGGGGATGGTGAACAGCCCAGGTGAGTACATATACCCACCAGCACCATCAAATTCGACTTGATCGAACGTGAAGCATTCTGGCAATAAGCAGGCTGCTGCGTGGTGACTTCCAGCTTGGGATCAGACAACTTGTCATCATGCTGGGTCAATGCGGCCATCATTTCCTGGCTACGATTGATCAACCATACTGGCTTACCGCGCCACTCGACGGTGATCATGGCGCCCGACTCGATCTTGCTGATGTCAGCCTCGACTGGAGCACCCGCTGCCTTTGCTCGCTCGCTTGGCAACATACTTGTAATAAAAGGAACTGCAACAGCCGCGGCTGCCACACCTCCCACTGCGGTAGTCGCTGCGATTAAAAAGCGCCGCTTCCCCTGATCCACTTGTTGATTCGCCATCACATTCCCTTAAATTTAATGCGACTTGCTCTAATACAGTTAATTAGCGCGCCATTTTACAGCGTTCAGAGAAAAACTTAAACCTAAAACCGCGGCTTATACAGGGTTATTGATTTCGATGTAGTGATGCTCCAGATTGAATCGATTTTGGAGATGTGCGCCCAAGGCCTGAATGCCATAACGCTC
>DATMSK010000137.1:0-3394 GCA_035565395.1 Methylophilus sp.
TGGATGGTAAATATAGTGCAAGGTTTGGCCGCAAACGCCACAATCCACCTGCGCAAAAATAGCCTAACGAGGCAAGCATGGTGATATGCAAACCAGATATTGAGACGAGATGATTAATCCCGGTATCAACAAACAGTTGCCAGTCGGCCCGTGTGATCTGGCTATCCTCGCCAATGACCAGTGCGCGTATGACAGCACTTGTAGGCGTATTCCCCAACACGCGCTCAATCCGGTCTCCTACTCTGGAGCGCCAACGTGCAATCAATGCGTTTGGCTGCCAGGCAAGTGACTGCAGCCGGACCATAGGCAATTTGGCCACAATCGATCCATCGGCACCTATTTGATTGGCAAGACACCAGGCTGCGTAATCAAAGCCATGCGGGTTACGTGTTGCATGCGGACGTTTGAGCCGGACACTTAATTGCCAGCGCTCACCTGCTTGCAAGCGGGGCATCAGGGCTGATGATTGCGCTGGTTGCGTCCGATGGGAAGACTCATACAAGTGGAGGCGCACTTTTGCGGGTAGCGGACAGGATGGATTAAAGCTTTGCTCAACCGCCACATCCACATGCTGCCCACGTGCATCACGCTCAGGGACACTGACAATCACACCTTGTACAGGAATCACTTGCTGTTCGCACGCAACAGGCAAAGCTGAATGCATTCGCCACCAGGCGCGGGCCTGCGCCCAGGCAAAGCCCAGCATCGCAACCAGTAAAATCAGCCACAGTTTGCGTAGCAGTTTAGGGGAAGGGAAGGAGAAGGAAATACCCGGTACTGGGCCGCAAACTCGGCATAGAACCGGGATAGCCAATACCGCCAGCCACACCATCCAGACCGTTAAAGACCATAACCGAGGTTGCTGCTGAAACAGCCAAACCCCAAACAGCAATCCCACTGTGGCGCTTGGCAGCATACACTTGCTTTATCGTGAAATAGCGTCCTGGGCAGGGACGGATGTTAAGGGTTGCAACCTGCCATCCTGCAAGCGATACTGGCGGTGCATGCGTGCCGCCAGGGACAAATCATGTGTCACCACTACGAGTGCGGTGCCTTGTTGAGACTGGATCTGCAACAACAACTCAAACACCTGCTCAGCCGTTTGCCGGTCCAGGTTTCCTGTCGGCTCATCCGCCAGCACACATCGTGGCTGCGTGACCAATGCACGTGCCATTGCCGCACGTTGGCGCTCCCCGCCCGATAACTCACCCGGCGTATGTTCCAGCCGGTGCGCCAAGCCAACCAGCGATAAGTAATGCTCAGCTTGCGCCAATGCCTCAGCACGCGGCAAACGTCGTATCAGCAACGGCATGGCGACATTTTCCAGCGCGCTAAATTCTGGTAGCAAATGGTGGAACTGGTAGACAAAGCCCAGATACTGGTTACGCATCGCACTTTTATCGCGCTCAGACAGGCTGGTCAATGGTTTACCTAGCCACTGCACTTCCCCCTGGGTCGGCGCATCGAGGCCGCCTAACAGGTGCAGCAAGGTACTTTTACCACTGCCAGAAGCGCCAACAATTGCCACATGCTCCCCGGCTGCCAGCGTCAAATCCACACCGGTTAACACCGATGTACCCAAGCCCTGATAGGTTTTTGCCAGCCCCTGGCATTGCAATATCCACTCACTCATAGCGCAAGGCCTCCGCCGGATTCATACTGGCTGCACGCGCGCTAGGATACAAGGTAGCGACCAGGCTTAATAAAATTGACAATCCAACAATCGCCGTCACATCAGACCACATGAGTTTGGAAGGCAAATCGCTGATGTAATAGACATCTTTGGACAAGAACTGCACATTGAAAGTACGCTCTATCCATGGCACGACCGTTTCAATATTCAATGCCAGTATCACTCCTAGCACAGCACCAGATACGGTCCCAATAATGCCTATCATGGCGCCTTGCACTACAAACATTTTTCGGATTGCCTGGGGAGTAGCGCCCATGGTACGCAGAATCGCGATATCCGCGCGCTTGTCAGTCACTGCCATCACCAGCGTAGACACAATATTGAAAGCCGCCACGGCTACGATTAGCGCAAGAATAATAAACATCACACGCTTTTCAAGCTGAATCGCTTTGAAAAAATTGGCATGCTGCTGTGTCCAATCGGTAATGTAGTAATTAGGCCCCAAGGCCTGGATCAACTCACGGCTCACACGGTCTGCCATAAACAGGTCGGCCAGTTTCAGGCGCAGGCCAGAGACTTGATCGCCCAAGCGGTAGAGTTTTGCAGCATCATCGAGATGGATGAGAGCCAAGCCAGCGTCATATTCATACATACCCACCTGAAAAATACCGGCCACAGTAAATTGTTTGATACGTGGGACCAATCCGGCGGGCGTCACCTGCCCTTGTGGCGCCATCAGCACCACTTTTTCACCCACATGCACCCCGAGCGCCATCGCCAGGTCTGACCCAAGCACAATATTGAACTGCCCTGGCTGTAAATCCCTTAACTGGCCCAGTTTCATCTGGCTAGAAAGCTCAGACACTTTACTTTCCTGGGCGGGTAACACGCCTCGTATCAGTACGCCTTGTACAGCCTGGTCATGCGTCAACATGCCTTGCGCCATGATATAGGGCGCGACGCCTTCAATCGGGCTGGCCACAGACTTAGGCGGAATAGACTCAATCTGTTGTTGCAAGCTTTGCCAGCCCGGCAAGCCCACATCAAAACTGCGTACTTCGATATGCGAAGCTACGCCCAGAATGCGCTTGCGCAATTCATCCTGAAATCCATTCATGACTGACAAAACCACAATCAAGGCCATCACACCGAGTGCAATCCCTACCATGCTGGTCAATGAAATAAAGGAGATGAAATGGTTATTGCGCTTGGCACGTGTATAGCGCCAGCCTATCCAGTATTCATAAGGCAAACGTTGCACCAGTGATTGGGCTAACGCAGAAAGTGTATTTTTCATGCCCGAATCTTAACAGCTTTTAATATGAAAGCGGAACCGTGCCCGAGCAAAACGCTTCAACAAACTCTGGTTGTCAGCCTAATCTGACCTAAAGTTAGTCCAATGGCTGACTGAACACCTCATCATTTCTCTTTATCATGCAACACAAGGTCAACGACCTGATTACTTAAATCAATTGAGGAGAACTCGACATGAATAAAGATATCTTCGAAGGTAACTGGAAACAACTCAAAGGCAAAGTCCAGGAACAATGGGGCAAGTTAACCAACGATGATCTGGATGTGATTGAAGGCAAACGCGACCAAGTGGCCGGTAAAATCCAGGAACGTTATGGCATCACTAAAGATGAGGCTGAAAAGCAAATCGAAGCCTGGGAAAGCATACACAGACACTAATTGTGGTCTGTGAGTAAAAAAGGACAGGCGAGGCTTGTCCTTTTTTAATGGCGAGTTACCCCATCAACC
>DATMSK010000138.1:0-4442 GCA_035565395.1 Methylophilus sp.
ATTTAAGCGTTTGGATTCTTCTATGCTGTTCACCAGATGAGCCGTGCGGAACAACACTTCTGTTTGCGATTGGTTCAAGCGATGCTGTGTGGAGTAATGATGGTAAATCTCCGTCGCTTCGACGGCCATGGGGCTATTCAGGTAGACGGGGATATCCTCCGGAATGCTGCCTGAAGCTTTGAGCATATGAATGTAGTAGAGCAATTCCTGCGCCCGCCCAACGGCAAATACCGGTACAACAATGACGCCTTTACGCTTATAAGCATGCTGGATAATATTGGCCAGTTTTATTTTGGGATCCTCCAAGCTGTGAAGGCGATTACCATAAGTGGACTCCACCACAAGATAGTCCGCATGCTTGATGGAGGCAGGCGGGTGCATCAGTACATCATTTGACCGTCCGATATCGCCGGAAAAAACAATGGTTTTCTTTGCATGCCGGATTTGCACAAAACTTGCACCCAGAATGTGGCCGCTTGGATACAGGGTAAGTGTGAGATCTGAGCCCAACTCAATTTCCCGTTCCATTTCAACCGGGGTGAGAAGTTTGATGGTTTCAGCCGCATCTTCCTGGGTATAAAGCGGGAGTGCGGGTTTGTGTTTGGAAAAGCCACGCCGGTTCGCGAATGCAGCCTCTTCTTCTTGCAGGTGGGCTGAATCTGGAAGTAATATCTTGCATAAATCTGCAGTGGCGTGGCTGCAGTAGATGTTGCCGGAAAAACCATGTTTTACCAGCAAAGGCAGGTAACCGCTGTGGTCAATATGGGCATGTGTGAGGATAACGCTATGGATGCTGCTTGCATCCACTGGCAAGGGTACCCAGTTCTTGAGCCGCAATTGCTTGAGGCCCTGGAATAAGCCACAATCAATCATGATCTGCTGGCCTCCCGATTCAAGCAAGTATTTGGAACCGGTGACGGTCCCCGTGGCCCCCATGAACGTTAACTTCATCAGCATCTCCCCCTATAGCTATTTTTTATCAGCTCACGCGATGAACCAAGTATAAAAGCATACTGCAATCACATATTGATGTAACGCATATAAAGCACAATGGTGATGCGTGCTGCATTTGTTGTAAGATGCTGGAGTTTTGCTAAATTCACTTTCATTATCATCAACGTTCTGAAATAGCCGCATGTCCTTCGAAAACCACACCCCCATGATGCGTCAATACCTGACGCTTAAAGCACAGTATCCAGATATGCTGCTGTTTTACTGCATGGGTGATTTTTATGAATTGTTTTTTGAGGATGCAGAAAAAGCAGCACGATTGCTGGGTATCACATTAACCCGTCGTGGTGCGAGTAATGGCGAACCAATAAAAATGGCGGGCTTACCTTACCATGCGGTCGAAGGCTATCTGGCCAAGCTCGCCAAAATGGGTGAGGCGGTGGCAATTTGCGAGCAGGTGGGCGATCCAGCCACTTCAAAAGGGCCAGTCGCGCGCGAAGTGACGCGTATTCTTACGCCAGGTACTTTGACCGATGCTGCGTTGCTGGATGAAACCCGTGACAATACTTTGCTGTGTGTCGCCAAAGGGGAGGGTGTGCTGGGGTTGGCGCGGCTGAATCTGGCATCAGGCGAATTTGTGCTGACTGAAATTGCGCCAGGACACCTGGCCCAAGAGCTGGAACGTATCCATCCTGCAGAGTTGGTGGTGGCTGAGGATCATACTTCAGAGGTGTTGCAGCAAGCTCGATGTGCCAAAAAGCGCTTGGCACCATGGCAGTTTGACCTGGATACGGCGCAGCGCAGTTTAACGCAACAGTTTAATACGCATGATCTGGCAGGATTCGGTTGTGGCGAAATGCCTGCGGCGGTGACGGCAGCAGGCGCATTGCTGGAATATGTGAAGCATACGCAACGAGCGGCCTTACCGCATATTGCCGGCTTGCGTGTGGAGCAGAGCAGTCACTACCTACAACTGGATGCAGCGACACGGCGCAACCTGGAAATTGATACGACTATCCGTGGTGAAACGACGCCAACGTTGTATTCACTGCTGAACTCGACACAAACGGCGATGGGTGCCCGTTTGCTACGGCATTGGTTACATCATCCCTTGCGTAGTCAGCACACCATACAGCAGCGCCATTTAGCAGTGGCTGAACTGTTCGAACAATTTCTAGATAGTGCATTACAGCAGGCTTTGCATCCCATCGGCGATATTGAGCGCATGACTGCACGCGTGGCGCTCAGGTCCGCCAAGCCGCGTGATTTGTCGGGCTTGCGAGATAGTTTATTGCAATTGCCGGCATTGGTTGCGACATTGCCAGGCGTTACATCCTCGTTATTGCAAGCTGAGTTAGCAGAGTTGCAGGCGCCTTCTGATGCTTTGCTTTTGTTAACGCAGGCGATTCAGGTCGAGCCTTCTGCCATCTTGCGTGAAGGCGGTGTGATTGAAAAAGGCTATGATGCCGAGTTGGATGAGTTGCGTGCGATTCAGACCGATCATGGCGATTTTTTGCTGCAATTCGAGGCAGCTGAAAAAGCACGTACAGGTATTACCAACCTCAAGGTTGAATACAATAGCGTACATGGCTTTTATATTGAAATCAGCCGCTTGCAGGCAGAGAGTGCTCCGCCGGAATATCGCCGCCGCCAAACCTTGAAAAACGTAGAGCGCTTTATTACACCTGAGTTAAAAGCGTTTGAGGATAAAGTTCTAAGTGCCAATGAGCGGGCACTGGCACGCGAAAAAATGCTGTACGAGCAGGTGCTGGATGCGTTGCTACCACATATCACTACTTTGCAACGTATCGCCACCGCAGTGGCAACCCTGGATGTCTTGGCTTGCTTTGCTGAGCGGGCACGGGCATTGAACTATGTGCAGCCTGAATTTCGCGCCGATATTGGCCTCAACATTCAGCACGGCCGCCATCCGGTGGTCGAAAGTATCGCCCAGCCATATGTGGCGAATGATGTGCTCCTGAATCCTTACCGCCAATTATTGCTGATTACCGGTCCTAATATGGGCGGTAAGTCGACCTTTATGCGGCAAACGGCATTGATTGTCTTGCTGGCGTATTGTGGCAGTTTTGTGCCAGCGACAAGTGCCGTGATTGGCGAGATTGACCGTATTTTTACCAGAATTGGCGCCTCTGATGATCTGGCCGGCGGCCGTTCAACTTTTATGGTGGAAATGACCGAAACCGCCAATATCCTCAATAATGCGACTCCCAATAGTCTGGTGCTGCTGGATGAAATCGGTCGCGGAACCAGCACATTTGACGGCCTCAGCCTGGCTTGGGCGGTGGCTAAACAGTTGCTGGAAAAAAACAAATCACTGACCCTGTTTGCTACACATTATTTTGAACTGACACGGATTGTTGACGAAGCCAAACATGCGGCCAACGTGCATTTGGATGCCGTAGAGCATGGTCAGGGAATTGTCTTCCTGCATAAGGTTGAAGAGGGTGCAGCCACCATGAGTTATGGTATCCAGGTCGCACAGCTGGCAGGTATACCAAAGTTAGTGGTGCAATTAGCCAAACGAAAGCTACAACAACTCGAAAACCAGACCATCACAGCGACACCGCAAAATGATTTGTTTGCCAGCCATCCAGAGCCAGAGGAACCGCCATTACATCCATTGGTCGCAGAATTAGAGCGTATACAGCCTGATGACTTGACACCCAAGCAGGCTCTGGAGCTACTCTATTCATTGAAAAAACAACTATGAGGATTCAATCATGCAAAAACCAGCGATAACACAGCAACCCATTCATGAACTGATTGCCAACCGTTGGAGCGGCCGTGCTTATGATGCAAGCAAACCAGTCAGTAAAGAGCAAGTAGTCAGCTTGCTAGAAGCTGCTCGGTGGGCACCATCTTGCTTTGGTGACCAGCCATGGCGGTATGTATTCTGCAACAAGGCAAATAACCCCTCCGCTTGGCAAGCTGCATTTGATTGCTTGGTTCCTGGTAACCAAAGTTGGGCTGTTAATGCGCCAGTATTGCTGTTAATTTGTGCGGATACCTTGTTTGGACACAATGATAAGCCCAATAAATGGGCTGCTTATGACACAGGCGCGGCTACTGAGAATTTATGTTTGCAAGCTACTGCTATGGGCTTAATGGCGCATCAAATGGGCGGTTTCGATGCAGATAAAGCCAGGAATACGTTCAATGTGCCAGAACGTTACCAGATTCTAGCCATGGTAACGGTCGGTTACCAGGCAGCTGTGGAAACCTTGTCTGGTGAAGCTAAAGAGCGCGAATTGGCAGAGCGTAGTCGTAAGCCGCTGGAAGATTTGTTCTTTAACGGGATCTGGCAAGGCAAATAACTTAATAACATTGGCCCATTTGGGTAGATAGGCTGCTAATCAGCAAGATTATTGTTGAGTTATTTAATTTGATAGATTAGCATGATTAACAACTAAAAGTTTTAATTGAAGTCCGCGAATTCGGGCTCAAATGATTGAGGAGAAGTAACATGTTTA
>DATMSK010000139.1:0-3613 GCA_035565395.1 Methylophilus sp.
TAGACACTTCCATCAATTTTATCGACACCAAAAGCTTTGGCGAGCGCCGCGTTATCCACTACTTTAAAGCCTACATCAATCGCAGGCGAATTAACGTCTTCGTATTCCACCTCTGCTTCAGCCAGCGCAGAACCGCAATCCACACACCAATGGACTGGCTTAGAGCCTTGGTAGAGGTAGCCATTCTGGTAGATTTCACCCAAGGCACGCATGATATCGGCCTCGGTGTTAAATGCCATGGTCAGGTAAGGATGATCCCAGTCACCCAACACACCCAGTCGGATAAAGTCTTTTTTCTGCTTCTCGACCTGCTCAGCCGCATAGGCACGGCACAGTTCGCGGAACTTGGCCGGATCGATATTCTTGCCATGGTTTTTCTCAACCACCAGCTCGATCGGTAGGCCGTGACAATCCCAGCCCGGCACATAAGGCGCGTCAAAACCACTCATGGTTTTGGCCTTGATGATGATGTCTTTCAGGATTTTGTTAACGGCATGACCAATGTGAATATCACCATTGGCGTACGGTGGGCCATCATGCAAGATAAAGGCTGGCGCGCCTTTACGCTTGGCACGGATGCGCTCGTACACTTTGCGCTCTTGCCAGCTTTTCAACCAGGCGGGTTCACGCTTGGACAAGTCACCGCGCATCGGGAAGCTGGTTTCAGGTAAATTCAGTTTATATTTTGAATCTTTGCTTTGGTCAGTCATTTAAATATCCAAAAAAATCAGCCACAGATGATGGCTGATCAATGTTCAGCGTTATCCGTGGCTAAAATATTGTCTCGCCTTCAAGGCATCCAGCGCAATCTGCGCTTTTAATGCGTCCAGCCCGGCGAACTTTTGTTCATCACGCAGTTTATGAAAAAACTGCACATGTACATGCTGATCATAAAGATCACCATTAAAATCAAACACATGTACTTCAAGCTTGAGTTTGGGGATGCCTTCGAGCGTCGGCCGGCTACCCAAATTGGCAACCGCCGGTAAATTGTTCAATTTTACCGCATAAACCCCTGTCAGTGCAGGCCGTTCGTGGCGCATATGCACATTGGCCGTGGGAAAACCAAGCTGGCGGCCAAGTTTGGCACCATGCACCACTTTACCGCTAATACTATAAGGGCGCCCGAGCAATGCATGTGCCTTGACCAACTCTCCCGCAGCCAGCGCATTACGCACCAATGTGCTGGAAACTCGCTCATCATCCAGTTGCACTTCAGGCAAAGGAATCACGTTAAACCCATGTTCAATCAGCGTTTGCACACTGCCGGCCCGCTTGGCGCCAAAGCAGAAATCCTCGCCAACCATGACCACATTGGCATTCAGCTGCTGGCGAAGTACTTGCATAAATGTGGCCGGACTTTGCGCTGCAAATGCCTGGTTAAAGCGCTGCACATAGACATGCTGCACACCACACTCGACAAAATACTCCAGCTTTTCACGCATGGAAGCCAACCGTGCTGGTGCATTCTGAGGCATAAAAAACTCCCGCGGATGCGGCTCAAACGTCATCACGGCCGGGGTAATTTTATAGGTCTGCGTAAAAGCAATCAGTTGGCGCAACAGGGCCTGGTGGCCGAGATGCATGCCATCGAAATTACCAATCGCGATGGCTTGCGGTACTGACGTGTGGGGAATATGACGAAATATCTGCATAACCATTATTTAGCCACTCGCTTCATAAAATCCTTAGGCCTGAAACCCAACAAGCCAAGGGAGACAAAGTAAATACCCATCCCCAGCACCACTACTCCAGCCAGATGTAACATGCGGTTCAACGTAGCCATGGCCAGCCAATCACCTGACCAGGTGGCAGCGGTATGCAATGCCAGCGCCATAATGGTGACCGCAATCAAGAGTTTAAACAGGAATAATCGCCAGCCAGGCTGTGGCTGGAACGCGCCCGTTCTTTGCAGGGTCACCCATAGCAGCGTCGCATTCAGGCAAGCACCCAGGCCAACGGCTAACGCCAGCCCTGCATGCTGCAAAGAGGTGAACATCAGAAAACACACATTCATTAGCTGCGTCATCACCAGTGTAAAAATGGCAATTTTGACCGGCGTTTTGACGTTTTGGCGCGCATAAAAACCGGGCGCAAGCACTTTCACCATAATCAAGCCGAGCAGGCTCAGACTGTAAGCAATCAGCGCGCGCTCGGTTTGTACCACGTCAGCAGGGGTGAACTTGCCATAATAAAACAGGCTTGCCACCAATGGTTTGGAGAGCACTGCCATTGCAACAGCAGCCGGAATCGCCAGCATAAAGGTCAGACGCAACCCCCAGTCTAACAAGAGCGAAAACTCAGTGCTGGATTTATCAACATGCGCCTTGGATAAGCTAGGCAACAAAATGGTGCCCAATGCGACACCCAGTACACCCGTCGGGAACTCCATCAGGCGATCGGCATAATATAGCCAGGACACACTACCCGTCGGCATGAATGAGGCAAAGATATTATTCAGCACAATCGAAATCTGGGCGACAGATACGCCAAAGATTGCTGGCCCCATCAACTTGAGAATACGGCGCACACCTTCATCCTGCAAGTTGAGTTCATAACGCGGCAACATGCCAATTTCCTGCAGATAAGGGAGCTGATACAACAACTGAATAATGCCCCCGACAAATACCGCCCACGCCAACACATACACCGAATTATTAAAATGTGGCGCAACAAACAAGGCCGCAGTGATAAAACTCAGGTTGAGCCAAACTGGCGTAAATGCGGGGACCTGGAATTTGCTGAAGGCATTGAGGACACCGCCCGCCATGGAAACCAGCGAAATAAACAGAATATAAGGAAAGGTGATGCGCAGCAGCTCGGTGGTCAGTGCGAATTTGGCGGGATCATGCACAAAGCCAGGCGAAGTCAGGCTCACAATCAGGGGCGCAGCCAGCATACCAACAATGGTAATCGCGACCAGGAACAAACCAAGCAAACTCGACACATGGTTAATGAGTGCCTTGGTGGCCTCAGGCGTACGTTGCTTGCGGTATTCGGAAAGAATCGGCACGAAAGCCTGGCTGAATGCCCCTTCCCCAGAAATACGACGCAACAGGTTAGGAATTTTAAATGCGACAAAGAAAGCATCCGTTGCCATCCCTGCACCAAAAATCCGCGCAATCAGCGTGTCCCGTACAAACCCCAGCAAGCGCGAGATAAACGTCATGCCACCCACAGTGGCCAGAGCTTTGAGCAAATTCATAAATGATGGAAAATATGTGCCTTGCGTTGTTTTTGACCGCGTACGACTCAGTCAGCCACCGGCAGATTAACAAAGTTGGGCGATTTTACCATGCAGCCACAACCAATCGAGGAAAATGCGTTTTTAATCTTGCAAAAACAAAGCAAAAACAGTATGATGCACGGTTTCGTATTACACCCCTTTTGAAAGTTACAGGATAAACGTATATGGCAAATACCGCACAAGCTCGCAAACGCGCGCGCCAATCCGTCAAAGTAAATGCGCACAATGCTGCATTACGTTCTACTTTGCGCACTGCGATTAAAAAAGTAATCAAAGCAATTCAAACTGGTGATAAGGCTGCTGCTGTGGCTTCTTACCAGGAAAACGTGAGCGTGATTGACCGTATCGCTGACAAGAAAATCATTC
>DATMSK010000140.1:0-4720 GCA_035565395.1 Methylophilus sp.
AGCAGTTCACTTCCGGGTTGCATCTGTTTTCCAAAAGAGTAAACTGAAATTGTCCTCTCTATCCAATTGATAAGGCAATTGGCTCTGGAAAGGCGCCATTTCTGAAAAAAGGAGTTTGTCATGAATTTACAACTTACTGGACATCATTTAGAAATCACTCCGGCATTACGCGACTACGTTTCATCGAAATTTACGCGTATCAGCAATCACTTCGACCATGTGATCGATGTCAAAGTCACCATGTCTGTTGAAAAGCTCGCCCAAAAGGTTGAAGCCACGCTGCATGTTCCAGGCAACGATTTGCACGCTGCCTGCACCGATGAGAACATGTATAGCGCCATCGACATGCTTACTGACAAACTTGACCGTCAGGTATTGAAACACAAGGAAAAAAATGGCGATCACCATAAATCCGGTGGCGCTGTGAAACATCAGTTAAGTTCCTAAGTTTTAGCCTCACATTCTCTACCCGCTTGGGTAGAGAATTCACCTCAAAGCCTCTGTATCACTTTTACCTCGTTTCACCGCCTTTACGTCAATTCACCCCCGGCAGGCCACATTCAGTTGTAAAATAAGCCTTAATGACTTGTTGATATGTAAACAACCAATATGGCTCAAATCTCAGTAGCCGATTTGTACAAACAGATACGCAGCAAACTCAAGCTGAAATGGGTGGCTGGCGAGTCTGGTGGTCAAAAAATCCTGAATTCCGGCACCGTCACCAAGCCCTCGCTGGCTTTGGTCGGTCATTTGAATTTTGTGCACCCCAATCGCGTGCAGGTCATGGGTTGTGCTGAAATGGACTATCTAGGGGGACTTAGCATCCTCGCCATGCAACAGGCAGTCAGCAATTTATTCTCGACCGACCTGGCCATGGTTGTGGTCGCCAATGGCGAAAAAGTCCCGCCCGTCATGCTGGAAGCTGCTCAGCAATCCCAAACACCACTATTTACCACACCCATGATCAGCCCGCAGCTCATGGAGTTACTGAGTCATTACCTGGCCGTGGCAACGGCAGAGACGACCAGCATGCATGGCGTGTTTATGGAAGTGCAAGGCTTTGGGGTGCTAATTACCGGCAGTGCTGCCATTGGTAAAAGTGAATTGGCCCTGGAGCTGATTTCGCGTGGCCACCGGCTGGTAGCAGATGATATTGTCGATTTTTACCGTGTCTCTCCAGAGCGTATAGAAGGCCGCTGCCCGGAGCTTTTACAAGACTTTCTGGAGGTGCGCGGGCTTGGCATCCTCAATATCCGCGCACTCTATGGCGATAATGCAGTCAAACCAACCAAACCACTGGACATGATGATACAGCTGGAATTGGCGGATGAAATGAAACCACAGGACCTGGATCGCCTGAGTGCAAACCGGCAGACTGAACGTGTGCTGGATGTGGAAGTCAGCAAGGTGATTATCCCGATTGCAGCCGGCCGCAACATTGCAGTGCTGGTCGAGGCCGCCGTGCGCAACCATATGCTACTACTACGTGGCGTCAACGCCACCAAGCAACTGACGCAACGGCAAAAGCAAATCATGCTCCGGGAAAGCAAATTAAGATGATGAAAAGGTCGCAATCATGCAGCTGGTGATCGTTACAGGATTGTCAGGTTCAGGAAAAACCATCGCACTGCGTGTGTTTGAAGACAGCGGTTATTACTGTATTGATAACCTGCCTGCGACCCTGTTACCCCATATCCAAAACCACGTCGCTGACCGTGATGCCGCCAAGGTGGCGGTCAGCATTGATAGCCGCAGCATTGCGATTGAATCGCTCCCTGATATCCTGCAAACCCTCAAGACCCAAGGCATTGCGGCCCATCTGCTGTTTCTTGATGCCAGCCTGGAAACCTTAGTGAAACGTTTCTCGGAGACGCGTCGCAAGCACCCGCTCAGCACCCCCAACCAGGCACTGGCGGAAAGCATCAAACACGAGCGCGACCTGTTATCCGGACTAAGCAATCTGGGTCATCATGTAGACACCAGCAACTTGTCGGCCAATGCGCTACGTCACCATACCCGTGACTGGATGCTACAAATTGAGCAAAGCTACCAGGAGGCGCGCCCGCACTCATTGGTGCTATCGTTTATTTCGTTTGGCTTCAAACATGGCATCCCACTGGATGCGGATTTTGTGTTTGATGTACGCAGCCTGCCTAACCCGCATTACGACCCAATTTTGCGTCCTTACAATGGCAAAGAGGCGCCAATCCAGCAATTTTTGCAAAATGAACCCATGGTGCTTGAAATGCAGCATGACATTCAGCACTATATAGAAAAATGGCTACCAAGCTTTTATCACGACCATCGCAGCTACGTCACCATCGGCATAGGCTGTACCGGGGGGCAACACCGTTCCGTCTATCTGGTGGAACAACTGGGGGCTTACTTCAAGCAGCAGCATCAAGTCATGACACGTCATCGTGAATTGCAGGATGCGCCTGTTCACGCTGCCCCTTAATTTAAGGACTCTGAGAGCACAACTATGATTGGTGTATTGATTATTGCGCATGGCAGCCTGGGGCCCAGCCTGATCGATTGCGCAACACATGTGATGGGCAACCGCCCGGCGCAGCTGGATTTCCTGGAAATTTCCAAACACGACGACCCGGCCAGTATATTGCCCAAGGCACAGGCACTGGTTAAAAAACTGGATAGTGGCCAGGGCGTCCTGGTCCTGTCAGACATTTATGGCGCCACGCCGTGCAATATTGTGACCCGGCTGCTGACGCCCGATGAAATCGAAGGTGTCGCCGGGGTTAACCTGCCCATGCTGGTACGCGTGCTTAATTACCGTCACGAAGGCCTACATTCCTGCATCCAGAAAGCCCTGAGTGGCGGCCGCGATGGCGTTGTCCACTTTACCAAAACCACTTGTCATCACGCACAATAACTTTAAAACCCTATGGCGAAACTCTCTTTAGAAATCATTAATAAACTCGGTTTACACGCACGCGCTTCGACCAAATTCACCCAAACCGCCAGCCAGTTCAAGAGCGAAGTCTGGGTCGAGAAAAATGGTCGCCGCGTCAATGCTAAAAGTATCATGGGCGTCATGATGCTGGCGGCCGCCAAAGGCAGCATCATCGACATTGAAGCGACCGGGCCGGATGAAGAGCAAGCGCTCGCCGCACTCCGGGAACTGGTCAACAACTACTTTGGTGAGGGTGAGTAATTGACCAGCTTCAGCATGCATGGCGTGGGGGTGTCCAGCGGCATCGCCATTGGCTATGCCCACCTGATTTCCCATGCCTTGTTAGAGGTCGTCCACTTCAAGATTGAAGCCAAGGGCGTCGATGACGAAATTGCCCGTTTTGAACGTGCGATTGACCTGGTCAAAAAAGACCTGCAACAGCTCAAGGCACAACTCCCGCAAAATGCGCCTGCAGAATTGAGTGCGTTTATTAACACGCACCTGGCCATGCTCAGCGACAAATCATTGTCTGAAGCGCCCAAAGCCATTATCCGTAATGAGTTATGCAATGCCGAGTGGGCACTCAAGCAGCAAATGGATGATATCGTGGCCCAGTTTGATGCCATTGAAGATGCCTATTTGCGTGAGCGCAAACAAGATGTCGTACAGGTCGTTGAACGCGTGATCAAGGTGTTGCTGGGACGGGATCAACTGGCAGCCAGCGTAAAGAAACTGCAAGCCAGGCAAGAGCGCGCAATGATTCTGGTCGCACACGACGTCTCCCCGGCGGATGCCATCCAGTTCAAGCACCACCAGTTTGCGGCCTTTATTACCGATGTTGGTGGTGTGACCTCGCACACGGCCATTCTGGCGCGTAGCCTGAACATTCCATCCATCGTTGCCCTGCAACGTGCGCGCGACCTGGTGAACGATGGCGAACTCATGATTGTTGATGGTGCCGCTGGGGTGGTGATCGTCAATCCTGACCCCGAAGTGCTGTCCGAATACCAGCTGAAACAAAACCAGTGGCAACTGGCACAACAAAAACTCCAGCGTATCAAAACCACCAAGGCGGTCACTGTCGATGGCGTGGCCATTGATTTGCTCGCCAATATTGAAGTACCTGAAGACGTGATCAGTGCCAAAGCTTCTGGTGCGGTGGGCGTGGGTTTGTACCGGACTGAGTTCCTGTTTATGAACCGCAGCGAAATGCCAGGCGAACAGGAGCAATTTGAGGCTTATAAACACGTGGCTGAGGCGATGAAAGGCTACCCGGTGACCATCCGCACCTTGGACATCGGCGCTGATAAACAACTCAATCCGGACGAAGTGGTCACGGCGACCAATCCGGCATTGGGCTTGCGCGCTGTGCGCTATTGCCTGGCTGAACCACATATTTTCCATACCCAGTTCCGCGCCCTCTTGCGCGCATCGCATTATGGCCAGGTCAAAATCCTGATCCCCATGCTGTCCAACCTGGCTGAACTACGCCAAGCCAGGTTATTGCTGGAACGCGCCAAAGAATCGCTACGCAAACAAAGTATCCCATTCGACGAAAAAATCCAGATGGGTGGCATGGTAGAAGTCCCAGCCGCGGCCATTAATGCCGACGCGTTTGCCCAGGAGCTAGACTTTTTATCAATAGGCACTAACGACCTGATCCAGTACACATTGGCGATTGACCGCGCAGATGATGCCGTCGCACACTTGTATAACCCCGTGCATCCGGCGGTACTGCGCCTGATCCAGCTCACCATACAGGCGGCAGAGAAATTCCAGAAACCGGTCTCAGTTTGCGGCGAGATGGCG
>DATMSK010000141.1:0-4567 GCA_035565395.1 Methylophilus sp.
ATTTAAGCAAGGAAGACACTGAAAAGGCAGCGCCGGATTACCTCATGAATGATATTGTTGAGCGCGTGAAAGGGCCCGGCGTACAGTACAAGTTACTGCTGCAATTGGCAGACAAAGGAGATGATGTGAACGATGCTACCGCAGTTTGGCCAGATAGCCGCAAGACGGTGGAACTGGGCACCTTGACCTTGAATAAAGCGGTCGCAGATAGTAAGTCTGCAGAAAAACCACTCATGTTTAACCCGCTACAGTTAACGGATGGGATTGCCCCGAGCAAAGATCCTATCTTGCTAGCAAGACCAACCGCTTATGCAGTGAGTTTTGGCAGAAGACTGGCGCACTAACCAGTCAGAACGTCTCATCTGAACATTCAGCGCGGCGCTGTCACCACAGGCCGCGCTTTTTTGTGTTTTAGTGAGCCAGAAACTCAATGGCCTTGCCATTAATGCAATAGCGCAATCCGCTGTCTGTCTTGCCATCGGGAAACACATGGCCCAGATGTGCATCACATACATTGCATTTCACCTCTATGCGCTGCATGCCATGGCTTTCATCAGAAAAGTAGGAAATGGCATTGGCTGCCAGAGGTTGGTCAAAAGAAGGCCAGCCGGAAGAAGAGTCAAATTTTTGCCCTGAGTCAAATAATACCTGGGTGCAGCAGGTGCAGGCATAGCGTCCTGGTGTAAATGCAGCACACATTTCAGAGGAAAACGGCCGTTCGGTCGCACTCAGGCGAGTCACAGCAAACACTTCATCATCCAGGATTTCGCGCCAGGCGCGTATGGATTTCTGTACTTTGTGATCCGGTTCCAGATTGCCCTCTCTGGCCAGTTTGAGAATATCTTTCCATTTCAACATGCTGTTTACCTATAAGTGTGAAATATCACGACAAATATTGTTTAACCAACGTTTTCCCATGTCTTTTTCACACATGCGCATCAAACGCTGGCAGATAGACTACAAACTATCGAGTATATCATTATCGCAATGGTTCGCCAGGCAGGAGAATTCCCTTGATCGTCAGACCCAGACCCCATCTGTTGGAGCTATTTTTTATCATTAAAGGCTCCATCGTGCTCAGGATCATGCCATTGTTGGTGTTTGTGGCCACCTTGTCTGCAGCCGTGGTTTCGGCCTATACCTTCAGGCCAGACTGGTTACCCAGGTTTGATGGTGGCCCATTTGCATTGTTGGGCATTACCTTGTCTATCTTTCTCGCTTTCCGCAACAATGCCTGCTACGAACGCTGGTGGGAGGCCAGAAAAATCTGGGGTGAGTTTGTACTCACTTGCAGAAGCCTTGGCCGGTTGAGTGTCATACTTGATGAACCGAGTGGTGGAGTCAGTATCACACGGCAGCAGCTCCTTAAATTCAGCATCGCTTACGCACATGCTTTACTGGTGCAATTGCGCCCCGACAGCTCACGCCAGGTATTGCAGGCCATGTTGCCGACTGATCTTTTGCAGGCAGTGCATACCAGCCGCAATCCACCAGAGGCGATTTTGCGCGCCATGCAGCAATTGCTGGTGCAGGGATTACAGGATAAAAAAATAGACGTGATCCAGTTTCAAATGCTCGATGAATTGGTGCAAAAACTGGCGCAAGCGCAGGCATCTTGCGAACGTATCCAGAACACCCCCATTCCATTTGGCTACACGCTGTTATTACACCGGACAGCCTATACCTTTTGCTTTTTATTGCCATTCTGCTTTGCCAATACGCTGGGCTGGGCGACGCCGTTCGTTACCGCCCTGGCTGCCTATACTCTTTTTGGCCTGGATGCCTTGGGTAACGAACTGGAAGAGCCTTTTTCACTAGGTGCTAATGCCTTGCCGATCAATGCGCTGACGGATGTAATTGAAATAGACCTCAGAGAAGCGCTCGGTGAAAAAGATATCCCGCTACTGCCTGCACCTAAAGACTTTGTGTTGATGTAGGTCTTTTATAGGGACTCAAGAAATTGCAATAATGCTGTGCGGTCTTGCTTGTTCAAGTGGCGAAAATATTCCTTTGCGGTTTCCGCTTCGCCACCATGCCATAAGATGGCTTCCTGCAATGTCCTGGCACGGCCATCATGCAAGAACCCCGCTTCTGGATGGACTTGTTTGGCCAAGCCAATGCCCCATAACGGAGGTGTGCGCCATTCGCGGCCTGTCGCGCTGAAATCAGGCCTATGATCTGCCAGCCCTTCGCCCATGTCATGCAATAATAAGTCGTATAAGGTTGAATCGTGCGTTGATTTAATAATGCCAAGCTGGCTTGCTGGCCAGTGCGCAATTGATCAGTGTGACATTCAATACATTGTGCGCGTTTGAATAAGGCACCACCACGTTGTAATGCCTGTGTTGACGCGGCTGGCTGTGGCACAGATAACGCCGATAAATAGAATTGAATCTCATCCAGCTGTTGGTTGGTGAGTTCTGGCTTTTTGAGTTCAGGTATTGCCAAGCAGGCAGGCTGCGCTAGTGTACAGTTTGCCGTTGCAAACAGGCTGGACGTAATGCCCAAATCGCCGTGAAAAGCATTGGCAATTTGCTGGCGTAAATTGGGCACATTCGCTTTCCAGCCAAATTTCCCGATCACCATTTTTTGCTGCGCAATATCCCAAACCTTATTCGGCCTGCCAGCAATCCCTTTTGGTTTGCGGCGCTGAGCCTGTCGCAAAATTTCTTCATCTGGAATATTGTCCAATAAACCCAGGCCAAAAACTGCAGGCGCAATCCGTGCCGAAGTCAGCACATTTTCCATGGGGCCGTAGGCCAATTCAGTGAAACGCAATTGCGGCTGGCGCAAAATGACTTCTTCGCCATCTGCCAGTGTTACCGGCATGTTCTGGTAGTCAATTTGGGCGATGCCTTCGCCTGCTACGCCAGGAATGCCAAATTCATTCAGTTGGTCACCATAAATAGGGTGTGGAACCGCACCTTGCTGCTGATCTGGTACGCTAAGCCTGACCAGCATAGTTTTCATTGTTTGTTCTGGACCATTGGGCGCAAAGCCACGACCGTTGCCAGGATGGCAGGCAACGCAGGAAAAACGGTTATACAACGGGCCCAAGCCAGTGAAACGCTGGTCTTCACCGTCAATCGTCCAAACCTGGCGGAACAATGTGCGGCCTTCCTGGAAGGTTTTGAGAGAAGCCGGATCAAGCAAGTTTGAATATGGCCGTGTGTAAGCCTCTGCGGTACGAGGCTCAGTGGTCAGCAATGCCTGTTGGTCGGCGATTGCGACACATGCCCAAGGCAGCATGGCAAACCAGAGTAGACCGGTACGCATATCTTACGTCAGGGCGCCACAAGTAAGGTCTGTAGCGTGTTAGAGACAGACTGGTAGTGGGCTTTTGCCAAGTCTGACCAATGCTTGATCAAGGCCTCTTTTACAGGCGCCGAATCTGACTGGAACTGGGTATAATTTTCAGCAGAAAATAATTGTTGTTCTGATAAAACGGGTTGCAGTAAATCTTGTTCAAGTGAGTCAATTTTTGCGGTATCACGTTTTAAGTGCCGGGCAAAATTCATATTCACGAATAGCGATTGCAGTAAGGCCTGATGCTTGACCAATGTTGCCTCAAAATAAGCATTCAGCATGTTCTGTTCAGTCACGTCACGCACTTTTTCACCCGCTTTTGTTGGTGCCGCATAGGGATTGAAGTCACCGGCCGGACGTTGGGCATAAGCTGCCGGGTCGACAGGCAGTTTGCGGATATCGGGCGCAAATAATAATGCTTGGCCAGCCGGAGATAGCGTAAATTTAGCAAATGCCTGCGCGGCTTGCTGATGTGGAGCGTTTTGCATAATGGCCACATGCGCTGGCGAATAGGCCACGACAGGCGGATAGATATATTGCAATGGCGCGCCTTTCGCAATGGCTGAGGCAGCAAAAAAGTCCATGGTAATGCCTACCATCGCTCGTCCAGCAGATACTTCATCTGTAATAAACGTCGAGCCGTTTTCAATAAAGTGCGCATTGAGCGTTATTTTGCCTAGCATTGCCCAACCTTCAGTCCATGGTTTTTCACGCAGCATGGCATCAATCAATCCACTAGCGAAGCCAATTTTAGTCGGCAAAGGGAATGCAACCTGTCCAGAAAGCATTGGCTGAGTAAGGTCCAGCCAGTCATTTGGTAACGAAAGTTTGGGCTTTGAAAACGCTGTCGGCGCTACCACCATGCCCAAGCCGGCAATCTCGGTTGCTGCATAGTAAGCTCGCGGATCATTAAGCAGCGTTCCATGTAAGCTGGCGGGCGATTTAAACCATGCCGGGTCTAGTTTCTGCAACAAACCTTGCTTGCCTAGCTGAAGGAAATTTTGCCGGGAAGGTGTCCAGTAAGCATCAACTTCGCCGGGATGTTGAGTCAAATAGGTTAAAGCGTCATTTGACTGTTTCCACAATACCTCCAGACGATATTGTGGAAACTGACTTTCAAAGGCAGCTTCAAACTGTGAAATCATTTCCTGCGGGTAGCTGGTCATGACTACCACCTTTTCGGCAGCGGTTGTAGTCAGGCTGACCAGCAAAAGCCCACTACCGAGAAGTAATTTGTTGAATACGCTTACAAGGGCGTGGG
>DATMSK010000142.1:0-7724 GCA_035565395.1 Methylophilus sp.
GGTCATGTCACCCTCAAAACGCGCCTGCATGCCGACTTTAACAAACGCCACCACAATGCCGGTATCCTGGCACAGCGGGCGTTTACCCTCGGCACACATACGCGAGTTGGTCAAAATCTGTGCAATCGCATCTTTGGCGGCAGGCGAAGCCTCTTTTTCATACGCCGCAGCCAGTGCCTGGATATAATCTTCCGGGTGATAGTACGAAATGTATTGCAAGGCATCGGCAACACTTTCGATAAAGTCTTGGGTTTTAATCAGGGCCATGTTCTGTGTCTTTCAGGCGGGCATCTCAACGGGCATTGCTTTTCTGATAGGCAATGGCAGGACTCACATCTTTACGCAAGATTTTACCATTTTTGGTCCGTGGAAACTCCTTGGCCAGGTAAACCGTTTTAGGCGCCTTGTAAGCCGCAAGGTGCTGTTTACCAAACGACATCAGTTCTTCGGGCGCAATTTCAGTATCCGGTTTGGGGATCACATAAATCACCACCAGCAGCTTGTCTTTTTCAATTTCTTCGCCCACTGCAGCGCAGTCCGCCACAGCCGGATGACCTTTGTACACACGTTCAATCTCGTATGGAGATACACGGTAACCAAAGCTCTTGATAATGTCATCCTTGCGGCCGAGGAACCAAAGATAGCCATCGGCATCGTACTTGGCATAGTCACCGGTAAAGAAGTGACCATCGTGCTTGTATTTGGCAGTCTCCTCCGGCAGGTTCCAATAGCTCAGGAATAAACCTGGATCATTATCAGGCACACAAATCATGCCCTCCTCGCCTTCGGCCACCGGTTCAAGCGTTTCTGGATTTAGCAACACAATGGCATGGCCTGGCTGTGGAAATCCCGCCGACCCCGCACGGATCGGCCGGAAAATGCTTTGTGACAGGTAGTAAGAAAACTCACTCATCCCCACTGCTTCATAAATATCCAACCCGAAGCGCTCGCGCCATTGGGTCAGCACTTCATCAGACAAATGTTCTCCCGCGCTCATAAAATGACGCACGCTGGGAATATCGGCCTGGGTAGCCGTCGTTTTTTGCAACAACTGGCGGTAAATCGTTGGTACACCAATAAAAATGGTGGCGCTATGTTTGGCAATCAGCTCTAGCCATTTTTGTGCATCGTTTTTGCCCTCATGCACAATCACGGTTTTACCCAAGTAAAGCGGATCCATGAGGCCAGTGCCCAAGACATAGGTCCAGTTAAACTTGCCAGAATGCATGATACGGTCTTGCATGCTGTCACTATAATTAAACCAGTATTGTGCAGCAGGCTGGCGGCCCAGCAAGGCACGATGCGCATGCAACACGCCTTTGGGATAGCCCGTGGTGCCCGAGGTATACACCAGGTAGGCTGCATCTTCACCACGTGTGGCATACGCTGGCGTAACCTGATGCACACTTGCCAAGGCTGTTTCTAGCGACAATACATTGAATACCGTCGAATCTTCAACAGCACCCTGCAATTGGGTCAAAACAATGTGCTTTAGATTAGGCGTTTGTGAGATATTCTGCTGCATTTTGGCAGACATGGTTGCCCAGGCAGCAGCATCCGTCACCAGTACGACTGCCCCAGAATCTTTGGCCAGATAGGCCACTTCTTCAACGGTTAACAAAGTAGAAGTTGGCACTGAAATCGCCCCGGTTTTCATCGTGCCTAGAAAAGCAGTCGGATAATCGAGACTGTTAGGCAAACGAATCAGGACACGGTCACCCGGCTGAACGCCCAGATCACGCAACACCTGGGCAAACTTGTCGGTTCTGGCAGCGAGCTCGGCAAAGGTGATAGTACTAGTGCCAAACGTGTCGTCTTCCACAATCATGGCAATTTCATCCGCCTTGACGGTGCCTAAATGGCGGTCACTGCACGCCACCCCGATATTGAAAAACTCAGGGATTTCCCATTGCCATTGTGGATAAGGGGCTAACTGTGTCATGTTCAAACCTTTCCAATCACTCTATGCACGCATGGTTGATGCGATGCTGTTATATGCATTTCTTTTGGAAATGCCTTTTAAATCTTCAATGTCGCTTATACGCTCATCAATGAGCGAGCGGGATGAAGCACAAGGCGCCCGGAACACAGAAACCGGAATGTACTTAAAGTACATGAGGATTTCGAGTACCGCGCAACGCCGTGATTCGCCCGCGCAGCCATTGATTTAAAGCAAGATGCCGTAGGGCCAGTTTTGTCGCACCACCTGCGCCGGCATCAACTGCAATACATGCAATGCAAACTCCATGTCACTCACTTTGAGGGCACGTAAAGCATGCGCCCTCAATAGCGTTTGCAAGGCCTTACCAAACATTGGTGGGTCCAGCATTTCACCTTCAAACTTGATCGCCCCACCCAGTAAAGCATCAGCTTCAATCGCCGCCTTCAGGATCGCTACTTTCTGGTTGATCTCCGTCGGTGATGGCGTGTAAGCGGTTTTACATAGGTGGATATGCCCAGGATGAATAACTTGTTTACCGGTCAGGCCCATTGCGGCCTCTTGGCAGGCGTGTTTGTACACCACCCGCGACTCGTTATCCCCATGCAAATCCAGCCAGCGGCGGACATCATGTGGTTCGACAAATTTATCCGGCATGATATTGCTACCGATTAGCGTTTCCACACCACCGATCACGCCTTTACCGGCAATCCTGGCTTCAAAAATCAACTGGTTAATAAAGTAAAACAGCTCTTCAATCCAGTGCTCGGGCGTAATATGGATGCCCAACGCTTTGGAGAAATCGTGGATACCGAATACGACGTGTTTCACGGTGTCGTATTGCATCAAATCCGGGGCAATTTTGAGCGATTTCGGGTGTTCGATAATCGGCTGTATCGTGATCTGCGGGTTAATACTGAGCAAAAAGCTCGACAGATCACGTACCTCAGCCGCACCATAAGACTCCCCGGCTTTAGCCAGCATGACGACGTCGATATACTCGCCCATGTCACGCACCAGTTTCATGTCTTCTTCGTACTCATCGGTACGGAAAGAGTTGGCCCGGATGGCGATAGTGACGCGCTCATTCACCTTGCGCAGTTTGGGTAGCTCCTGCCGCAGCAAGGTACGGCTCATTTCCTTCTGACGGCAACCATCTTCCAGGTCGAAAATCAGCGTATGTGCATTGGTAAAATGTGCATGCTTGACCATACGGTTGGCCGCCTGCTCCATGTCTTCATAGATACCCAGACTGGGCGCATATTTCACCGGTGGGTAATACAACTGTATCCCCGGCCAGTAATCGCCTAATGCCCTGGCATCCAGTGCAATTGGCTCTTCTCCCATGTGCTGACTCATGCGGTTTCCTGTTCTGCCGTGGGCCGGCTTGCTCTTAATTTTTCAAGGATGGCGGCAGACTGGGCCATGCCTGGTTGCGGGTTGACGCCCTGGATCAAGTCCCAGAACACGTTGTCCGGCAGTTCCAGCAAGGCATCCAGCTGTTCCATTTCGGCCAGTGTTAGGCCACTGAAGTGTTCGTTCACAAAGCGTTGCAATACAATGTCCAACTCCAGCATGCCTCGACGGCAGCGCCAAGCCAACCGCCGCTGTTCTGCTTCACGTAAAATTTCAGCATTCAACATCGTCCGCTCCTATAACACCTTGATGCCAAAGATTTTCTTGTCAGGCCCATTTTTGCCAGACTTGGATTCCTTATGCGCCTTGGCTTTTTCAATCTTGAGGTCTTTAATCGCCGCAATAGCCGCGTTCGGATTCAGTTTTTTCGGGCACACATCGGTACAGTTCATGATGTTGTGGCAACGATACAAACGGTAAGGGTCTTCCAGGTTTTCCAGTCGCGCATCCTGTTCCTGATCGCGGCTATCGGCAATAAAGCGGTAGGCCTGCATCAAGCCGGCAGGGCCGACAAATTTGTCCGGGTTCCACCAGAAACTCGGGCAGGAAGTGGTACAGGCGCCGCACAAAATACATTCATACAAACCGTCGAGCTTGGCGCGCTCTTCAGGGCTTTGCAGGCGTTCTTTTTCCGGTGGCGCATCATGATTTTGCAGATATGGCATGACCGAATGGTAGTTATCAAAGAACTGTGTCATGTCGACCACCAGGTCACGTATCACAGGCAGGCCTGGCATAGGGCGTAACACCACAGGTTCCTCAAGGTCACTCAGCTTGGTAATGCAAGCAAGGCCATTTTTACCATTGATATTCATGGCATCGCTACCACAGACACCTTCACGGCAGGATTTACGCATGCTGAGTGACTCATCCAGCTCCTTAATGCGCATCAAGGCATCCAGTAGCATCTGGTCGCTGTCTTCCAGCTGGACATCGTAGTCCTGCATATAGGGCTTTTTGTCTACGTCGGGATTGAACCGGTAAATAGAGAAACGCATATCAATACACCCTTTTCTTCAATTCAAATGGCTCTACGGATAATGGTTTGAGACGCACTGGTTTGTAAGCCAGTTTTTGCTCATTGGCGAAATACAGTGAATGACTCAGCCAGTTGGCATCGTCCCGTTCAGGATAATCTTCACGGGCGTGCGCACCACGACTTTCCTGGCGGGCATGTGCGGCCTGCATGGTCGCCAACGCAACTTGCATCAGGTTATCCAGTTCCAGTGCTTCGACCCGGGCAGTGTTAAATACTTTGCTTTTGTCGGTGATTTTTAAGTACTGTGCACGCTGTGCAACTTGCTGAATGGCATCAACCCCCTCTGCCAGTAATTCGGGGAAGCGGAACACACCGCAATGTTTTTGCATGGTTTGGCGCATCGCCAGACCAACTTCAGCCACCTTCTCGCCATCACTATCACTCTCCAGTCGACTCACGCGTGCCAGCGTGGCATCTGCAGCATTGGCCGGTAATGGTTTATGCGTTTTGTTTGCGGCGATATCAGCAGCCATCTTGTCACCAGCCGCCTTGCCAAATACGACCAGATCCAGCAATGAGTTAGAGCCCAGACGATTGGCTCCATGTACCGAAACACACGCGCACTCGCCGACTGCATACAATCCATTAACGACGCGTTCGGACTGGCCATCATGGACGACGACCTGGCCATCGAGGTTGGTCGGAATACCGCCCATCATGTAATGCGCCGTTGGTACGACGGGGATAGGATCATTGGTGGGATCCACGCCCGCAAATGTTTTGGCGATTTCACGGATGCCTGGTAAACGTTTGCTGATAATGTCTTCCCCCAAATGATCCAGTTTCAGGTACACCGCATCTTTGTGTTTACCAATGCCGCGGCCTTCCTTGATTTCGGTGGCCATCGCACGCGATACCACATCACGGCTGGCGAGGTCTTTGGCACTGGGGGCATAGCGCTCCATAAAGCGCTCACCATCACTGTTGATCAGGTAACCACCCTCGCCGCGCACGCCTTCGGTAATCAGCACACCGGCATTGAGTACCCCGGTCGGATGAAACTGCCAGAACTCCATATCCTGTAGCGGCAACCCTGCTCTTGCGGCCATGCCCAGACCATCGCCAGTATTAATATAGGCATTGGTACTGGCCTGAAAAATACGGCCACCACCGCCAGTCGCCAGCATGGTGGCTTTGGCGTGTATCACGTGGATATCGCCGGTTTCAATTTCGAGCGCAATCACACCCAAAACATCGCCATCAGCATCACGAATCAAATCGAGTGCGAACCATTCAATCAGAAACTGGGTATTGGCTTTGACGTTACGCTGATACAGCGTATGCAACATGGCGTGGCCGGTACGATCGGCCACGGCACAGGTACGTGAAATAGGGGTTTCACCAAAATTGCGGGTCATCCCACCAAATGGGCGCTGAAAAATACGGCCATTTTCCAAGCGGTCAAACGGCATGCCAAAATGTTCCAGCTCAATAATCGCCTTGGCGGCATTGCGGCACATAAACTCAATCGCATCCTGGTCACCCAGGTAGTCTGAACCTTTGATGGTGTCATACATGTGCCATAACCAGCTGTCATCCGAGACATTCCCCAGCGCCGCGGCAATCCCGCCTTGTGCTGCCACAGTATGTGAGCGGGTTGGGAATACTTTGGAAAGCACAGCCACATCAGCGCCAGACTCAGCCAGTTGCAGGGCCGCGCGCAAGCCGGCGCCACCACCGCCGACGATGACGGCATCGACCTGATGATGCTGTATATTGGTTGCACCTATCGATTGAGAATCAGCCATGCCACTCACCTTAAAAATTCATTCCAAATAAAATCCAGACAACTGCCAGTGCATTACCCCATACGGTGATAGTTACCAGCCATTGCAACACCGCCCTGATGCCCAAGTGTGGTACATAATCACGTAACACATCTCGCACGCCTAACCAGGCATGTAACAGCATGCAAGCAAAAAACCACAGCATCAGTAGCCGCCACCATAGGGGTGCAAATAGCGCCTGCCACTCGCTGTAGCCTTGTGGCGAAAGCCAAACCATCCTTAGCCATAGCAGCACAAAAACGGCGGCCATGGACAAGGCACATAATCTCTGCGTCAGCCAGCGACGCATGCCAGGATATTTGGCTGTCAGCAACTCAAACAACATGCCAGCCCCTCAGCCAAATCGCCCAACTCACAAACAACATGGTGACCGCTACCAGCCAAAGTACAACCCGGCTGGAGAAGCGCGCCTTCTGCAAGGTTGTCATCCAGTGCACATCCATCGCCAAGTGTCGAATGCCCGCATAAAAATGGTGAAAAAATGCGGCAGCCAACACCGTCAGTAGCAATTTGAACGGCCACTGATGAAGCGTTGCCGTGACCGCACCATAGTCTTGCTCACTAGATAGCGACAAATACAATGCCCAAAGCAGCACAGGCTGAATCAGGAATAACACCACCCCACTGGCGCGATGCATAATTGACACCACCGCATTCACCGGCAGGCGAATCGTGAATAAATCCAGATTCTTGGGGCGCTGTTTCTTTTGCTTTTTGACTATCATGCTAAATACGCTTACTCGCTTGCATTGGCCGCACGCGCCACTGCGCCAGCCACATAATCCATTAAACGCGGGTCAAATGGTTTGGGAATAATGTACTCTTTACCAAAGGATAAGGACTGCAGTTGATAGGCATCGAGCACTTGTTGCGGCACTGGCTCGCGTGCTAGCTGACTGAGCGCTTTGGCCGCTGCCACTTTCATCTGCTCGGTAATCTGTTTCGCCTGGGCATCCAGTGCGCCGCGGAACAGATAAGGGAAGCACAAGGCATTATTCACCTGGTTAGGAAAATCGCTACGGCCAGTCGCCATAATCACGTCATCGCGCACAGCAAACACCTGGTCAGGCAAAATTTCCGGATCAGGATTGGCTAAGGCAAAAATGACAGGCTTGGCCGCCATCGTTGCCACCAGTTCCGGCGGCAAACCATTTTTGGCAGACACCCCAATAAACACATCGGCATCATTCATGGCATCAGCCAGCGTTTTGACACTGCCTGTAGTGATAGCCAATTCACGGTTGTTATCATGCAAATCATCACGGTTACTATCCAGCACACCTTTACGGTCAACCATGGTGATATGGGTCGCCCCCATCAATTTGAGCAACTTGGCACATGAGCAACCTGCCGCACCCGCGCCTAAAAATACAATCTTGGCGCGGGGCAACGTTTTGCCTTGGAGATCAAGTGCGTTCAACAACGCGGCTGCCACAATGACCGCTGTGCCATGCTGGTCGTCATGAAATACCGGGATATCCAGACGTTTTTTCAGTTCATTTTCAATATAGAAACAGTGCGGCGCGGCGATGTCTTCGAGATT
>DATMSK010000143.1:0-21991 GCA_035565395.1 Methylophilus sp.
GCTGGCGTAAAAATGATCCGGGGGGCGCGTTGTCGCTGACCATGTCGGAGTTCAGACAGTTGCTCAAGGACGAATACAAGAAAAGGTATGCTTGAGGGCCAGAAAACATGTCTTGGTATCGATCACCCGTGCTACTCAATGGCCAGGTCGGCATACCGGCAATTGCAGCGATTGTAATACTTCGCCATTCAGCGCATGGCGGGCATATAACACCACCCCATTCGCATGCGCGAGCAGCGACTGATCCGGGACAAGATGGCGTAAGATATTGAGCTGATCCAGGCTATATGGCCCCATGTGTTGCAGCACAACGAAATCATGGTTCAACACGCGCCCATTATTTTCACCGGCCTTTACTTGCGTGTGTAAACCATGCTGGTAGACTGCCAGCCACAACTGGACAGGCAGGTGCTGTTGGGGCGTTGTGACCGTTGTGCGGAATGCAATCTGGCCGTTATCCTCATTCAGTTGCTGCAGCGCAAGTGTCAACTGGGCAGGTTGCATGTTGATTTTTTGCAGCAGACGATCCAGCCGGCTATCACTCCATCCGCGGAAATCATATCCATTCAGCGTAAATTGCGGGGTATACACCACATTGCTGCCAGTCTGGCTAGCCTGAGTACGCTGTTTGTCACTAAAGGCCTCTTGGGCAAAACGGTCTTTCCAGCCCAAACCATCCCAGTAGTCCACATGAAATGCCAGGGCATTGACCTCACCTTGCCTGGACTGAAGGCTACTTAACCAACGGTCAGCGGGCGGACAACTGCTGCAGCCCTCGGAGGTATACAGTTCCAGCAAAGGTATGACATATTGGCCACTTTCCGCGTGACATGCGGCTGCGAAAACAGGCGTAAGCCATGTTTGCAGAAATATCAGTGCAACCACACACCCTTTGAGTTTCATGATTCATGCTCCGGTATCTATCAAGGTGCATATTGGTCGCACGCAAATGATCTACCTTACATCAATCATTTAGTTTATCCCGTTCGCCATGGCGACTACACCTGTAGCATGGTAGTCGCCTCCAGTGGCGTCACCGTGACGCTCACCTCAAGCTGTTGCCTTCCTCCACCTAACACCACCCCGCGCATGGGAGAAACGTCGCCAAAGTCACGGCCCCAGGCAACGGTAATGTGCTCTTGCTGGACCAGGCAATTATTGGTTGGGTCAAAGTCTACCCAGCCGTATACCGGGCAATATACCGAGACCCAGGCATGTGAAGCATCTGCGCCAACCAACCGGGGCTGGCCCGGAGGCGGGTGTGTCAGGATATAACCACTTACATATCGGCACGCCAGGCCAAGTGAGCGCAGTGCACCTATCATCAGGTGCGCAAAGTCCTGGCAAACGCCACGCCGGCCTTTGAGCACCTCATCCAGTGGCGTAGATACATCTGTCGCCTGTGCATCAAACTCAAATTCGGCATGAATCTTTTGGGTCAGCGCCATGGCCGCGTCCAGCAAGGAACGCTGTGGCGTAAAGCAGTTTTTCGCAAATGCGGCCAAGGCTTCGCTGGACTTGACCCTGTTCGTGGCATAAATAAAAGGCACCGCTTCAAGATGCTGCGCGCCTTGTGCTTGCAGCATAGCCTGCACTTGCTCCCACGCCGGACTTTGCATTAATGCAGTGATAGGCGGACGCGGTTGGAGTTCAACTTGGAAACGCGATGTCACCTGCAACACCTGATGCGTCGCGAGCATCGTCAGGTAATGATTGTGATTGCCAAAAAAGTCCAGCCGTTGTGACTGCTCTGCCGGTATTGGTTCGCAAGCCAGCGTGTAGGACACGCAGGTTTGGAACGGCGTCTGGCGCGGCATCATATGCAGTAACTGCTGTGACTGGATCACTGGCAGATCATAGCTATATATCGTTTGATGTTCGACTTGGTAGCGCATGCAAATCACCTTAATACCCGGGTGTCACCAGCGGACTGGCATAACTAAAAAAACGCATACTCAGACGGTCAGACAAATTCAGTGTCACGTTATATGTTTGATTAAGCCAATCAGCCAATGCGGCATTACCTGCAATAAAGCATTGATCCGGATCAAGTTGCAGCAAGGTCTGCCAGCAGCCGTTCAACTCGGTAGCAATCCCGCCTGCATTATCCTGCGCGTCCATTTCTTCGAGGTATTTCACCAGTCCATTGATCTGAAACACCACCGAATTCGGGTTGTTTTCATCCATCAGCAGCAGGTCCAGGACAGGCAACCATTCAGGTTGTGCCGCATACCGTGCACGGTAAGTGACAAGGTTATTGGTTACCTGTAACAACCATTCGAGATTACTATGCTGCGGCATGTTCAATGCACGACTTAATAACACGCACATGAATTGCAATCGCTCTATGCGGCGACCAAGCGACATAAAACGCCAGCCAAGGTCGCGCGTCATCCAGTCCATGGCAAAGCCGGTCAGGGTCACAAAATGATTGATGGCCTGCTCAATATAAGACAGGGCATCTTGCAGACTGGCATGCTGGTGTCGCGTAATAAATAACCTGGACAGTACATTTACCGTACGCCAATGATCGTTAGAAATACGCTCCCGCAGGTTAAAAGCCTGCTGGAAGAGTTGCTGTACGCTAGTGGCCAAACTGGTCGATTGCTGGGAGAACACGGCCTGAACCAACAACGGCTCAATATCATCATCTGTCCAGGGTTGCCAGTTGGCGGACTCTTCTTCGTCTTTAGGGCTGGGTAACAATTCAAACCACTGGCACAGGCCCTGCATGGTAGGCCACTCTCCGGCACGCGATTCTGGTGTGTATTCAACCAGTGCGCGTATCGTTGCCCTTAGCGTGATGGCTTTTTGCAGGTTACGGACCGAATAGCGGCCATACCAAAACAGGTTTTCTGCCATGCGGCTGGAAAGGTAGGCATTCTCGCGCACCAGGTCCTGGCTGGAATTGGTTTTACGCAACAAGCTGAACGGGGGCTGGCTATCCTGCGACAACACCCAGGTATCTTTGCTGGTCCCACCGCGCTGCATGGTGACTACGCGGGCATCTTTACCACTGGCCACACGTGACAGCCCTCCCGGTAAAATCGCGTAGCCGTTTGGGGTAGCAAACGCATATACACGCAAACTCACCGCCAGGGTACCCAGCTGTGGTTGCTGGTGATGGTTGGTCAACACGGGCGCATGCGAAATATCCACTTGCTCCTGCGCAATGTAATGGCCTGGCTGCGCCCGCAATTTTGCGATGAAAGACTCTTTCTGGCTAGCATTCAGATCCTCGCCGAAAATAGGTGATGAACGCAGTTGCGGATAAGCTGGTTTAATCACAAGCTCATCAAGATGCTGAATCACATATTCCAGTGCCGCAGGCTCACCGCACCACCAGGTGGCCACCGATGGCATGCGCAAAGCTTCACCCAGTAATGATTGACATAAATTGGGTAAAAAGCCCAGTAAAGCACCAGACTGCAACACATTGGATCCCAGCGCATTCGCAATCAGCACATTCCCCAAACGTGCAGCCTGGGTCAGGCCGGCCACGCCTAGCAAGGAGTCCGCATTGAGCTCCAGTGGATCGCAGTAATCATCATCAATGCGACGCAAAATCACATGCACCGGCTTAAGTCCGGCGATGGTTTTGAGCCAGACGATGCCGTTACGTACAGTCAGATCGCTCCCATGTACCAATGGATACCCCAGATAACCTGCCAGGAAGGACTGCTCGTGATAGGTTTCGTTATAGGGCCCTGGAGTCAGGATCACAATGAGCGGCGGCTCCCCCTGTCCCAGCGCGGTCACCCCAGGGACAGTCTGTGCCTGGTTAGCCGCCACACGATGCCCCCAGTGCGCAAGACTGTCACGCATGCTGGCAAAGAACCCACTCAAGCGCTCGATGTTGAGGTCACGGAACAACTCAGGAAAAGCGCTAGAAATAATGGTGCGATTTTCCAGCGCATACCCAGCACCGGTAGGCGTCTGTGTACGGTCAGACACCACCCACCACTGCCCGTTGGGCGCCCGCGCCAGGTCGACCGCATAGCTATGCAGCGCCATGTTGTCGTAATGCGGGATACCGACACAAGAGGGCAAAAAGCCGCTATGCCCATAAATCAGGGCGGGCGGCAATTGACCACTGGACAATAAGCGCTGCTCGCCATAAATATCCAGCAACACTCGATTGAGCAAGGTGGCACGCTGCGCCACCGAGGCGGCAATATGCTGCCATTCCTCCTGCGGGATAATCAATGGCAGCACATCCAGGTCCCAAGGCCGTTGCACGCCATGGGTATCCGCATAAACGTTGTAAGTGACGCCGTTATCACGAATCTGGCGCTGGACGGCCTCTATGCGTTTGCGCATGGCCGTCGGCTCTTCGGTCTCCAGTTGCGAGACCAATGCCTGCCAATGCGGACGTGCCTGACCGCTGCTATCCAACAGTTCGTTGTAGCGGTCAGAAAAATAAAGCTGGTTAAGCACTGATTGCATATTGAATAAAGGGTCAGTCACAACACATTACATGACAAGACACTGAGTGTAACAGGATGTTCACAGCTTGGCCTGCCAGCGCAGGTCAAGCGTGAATGGAAAACGGGGGTTCGGTGGTTCTTTTACCACATCCACCCGGCCCGGTGAATGCCCATGCGACCAGAAGCGTGCAAATCGACGCGCCTCCGCTTCATTGGCATTGACCGGGAAGGTGCTGTAATTACGCCCGCCGGGATGCGAGACATGGTATGTGCATCCGCCTAGAGACTTTGCATTCCAGGTGTCCACAAGGTCAAACACTAACGGGGCTTGTACCGGAATAGTCGGATGCAACGCTGACCAAGGACTCCACGCCCGGAACCGTATGCCAGCAACAAACTCCCCTGCATTGCCGGTAGGTTGCAGCGGTAACTGCCTGCCGTTGCAAGTCACCGCATGACGACCATCGGTCAGGCCGCGTACGCGCAACTGCATACGCTCGACCGAAGAATCAACATAGCGCGCCGTGCCACCACCAGACATTTCCTCACCGAGCACATTCCAGGGTTCAATCGCCTGCCGCAACTCCAGCTCGATGCCATGATAGGCAACCGTGCCATAGCGCGGAAACCTGAACTCGACAAACGGATCAAACCAGCGCTGCTCGAATGCATATCCGGCTTCACGCAAATCAGCCACCACATCCGCAATATCCTGTGCCAAAAACTGCGGCAGCATCCAGCGATCATGCAACTCTGTGCCCCAATGCACTAGTTTGCCGGTATAAGGTGTTTTCCAGAAGCGTGCAACCAGTGCACGCAATAATAGGCTTTGCAGCAAACTCATGCGCGCATGCGGCGGCATTTCAAAGGCACGAAACTCCACCAGCCCCAGACGCCCGGTTGGGCCATCAGGCGAATATAGTTTGTCTATAGAAAACTCTGAACGGTGTGTGTTGCCAGTTAAATCCACCAGCAGGTTACGCAACAAACGGTCTACCAGCCAGGGCTGCTGGCTTTCTTTTCCGCTAGACAGCATTTTCTCCATTTGCTGGAAGGCAATCTCCAGCTCATACAGGTTATCGTCACGCGCCTCATCGACACGCGGAGCCTGGCTAGTGGGTCCAATGAATGTGCCAGAAAACAGGTAGGACAGGGCCGGGTGATTTTGCCAGTAAGTAATCAGGCTGCGCAGTACATCAGGGCGCCGTAGCATCGGGCTATCTGCTGCCGTCTCACCTCCCAGGGTCACATGATTCCCGCCACCGGTACCGGTATGACGGCCATCCAGCATGAATTTTTCAGTTGCCAGGCGGCATAAACGCGCCTCTTCATACAACGTACCGACATTCGCAACCAGCTCTTTCCAGCTTTTTGCCGGATGGATATTGACCTCAATCACGCCAGGATCCGGCGTCACGCTAAGTAATTTCAGGCGACTGTCACGGGGCGGGGTATAGCCTTCCAACCATAGTTTCAATTTGAGATCACTGGCCGTCTGTTCAATTGCGCTCAGCAAATCCAGGTAATCTTCCAGCCGGGTCACTGGTGGCATGAATACGTATAACCGGCCTTGCCTGACCTGAACGCACAATGCAGTATGTATCACTTCGCGTGCAGTGGGTTGAGTCGTCTGATGCTTCACCCTCACTTTGGGCGTCTTAGCCTCGTCCAAAGCAGGTTTTTCTGCAAACGTGTCGGGGGCAAACTCCGGCTCAATGTCTGCAGGCAATTGCCAGGGCAGTGAAGACAAGGGCAAGCGCAAGCCCATAGGCGAATCACCACCTAGCAGGTACAAATGCTCACGCCTTAACGGCCATTTGCTGGTCAACCATTCACCAGCACTGCGGCTTTCGTCTGGCTTAAGCGGCATTATGTAACCTACCACCTGCCCCAGGCCCTGACTGAGCAGGCTAGCCAGACGTTTGCGCTCGGCGGCATCCTTCAAGTCGGCTTTGAGCGGATCAATATTGGCAGGCAACTGCTGCTCCTGCTGTGCCAGACTCATGACATCTTCATAGGCAGGCATCACACACGCCTTGGGAAAACCCAACATATCCGCCAAGTGGGTGGCAAACACCTGCGCCTGCTTAATACCGTAACCATCCCCAGGGCCTTCCGCCGAGAACAGGCTGGCGTCGCGCCATACTGGCTTACCATCTGGCCGCCAGTAAATATTGACGGCCCACCGCGGCAACGGCTCACCTGGATACCATTTCCCCTGGCCATAGTGCAAGAATCCATGAGGCGCGAAGTGATCTTTCAAACGTAATGCCAGCTCACCCGCCAACTTGCGTTTATGTTCACCCAAGGCGGCGGTATTCCACTGTGCGCCATCCATGTCATCGATGGAGACAAATGTTGGCTCGCCCCCTTGCGTCAGCCGCACATCCATTTTGGTGAGCTGTTTGTCTACCTGCTCACCCAGCTTAAGAATTGCCTGCCAATCCTTTTCACTATATGGCTTGGTCACACGCGGATCTTCATGGATACGGGTGACTTTCATTTCATGACTGAACGTCACCTCTGCCACATCGGTAAAGCCTGTCACAGGGGCTGCTGAAGATGGCAATGCGGTACACGCTAGCGGGATATGTCCTTCGCCAGCCATCAAGCCAGACGTCGGGTCCAGCCCCACCCAGCCAGCGCCAGGAATAAAGACCTCGGTCCACGCATGTAGGTCGGTAAAGTCCTTATCGGTGCCACTCGGTCCATCCAGTGCCTCAACATCGGCTTTGAGCTGGATCAGGTAGCCAGAGACAAACCTCGCCGCCAAGCCAAGATTGCGCATGACCTGAACCAGCAACCAGGCAGAATCACGGCAAGAGCCGGTGCGTTTTTGTAACGTGTCTTCCGGCGTCTGAATTCCAGGTTCCATGCGGACCGTATAACCGATATCGCCTTGCAGTCGCTGGTTCACAGCTACGAGAAAGTCCACAATGCCAATATCGTGCTTCACCACCTCCGCTCGCACCACCGCCATCCATGCTTCCAGCAAAGGCCCCATAGGTTCAGCTTGCAAATAAGCGGTTAATTCAAATGCCTGTTGCTCGGTATAGTTAAATGGAAAATGCTCGGCATATTTCTCGACAAAGAAATCAAACGGGTTGATGACCGTCATATCTGCCACTAAATCGACCGTAAAATCGAGCTCGCGCACCATTTCGGGGAATACAAAGCGGGCGATGTAGTTACCGTAAGGATCTTGCTGCCAATTGATAAAGTGCTTTTCGGGATTCACTGTCAATGAATATGACAACACTGGCGTACGCGCATGCGCGGCTGGCTTTAGGCGGACTTCGTGGGGAGAGAGGTTGACCAGGCGGTCGAACTTGTAACTGGTGCGGTGATGTAACGCAACGCGGATAGCCACTGCCACTCCTTTTAGAATTATGGTTTTAGGCAGTGAGATGCAGGAAATATGCCAGCTACGCAAGGATCACTTAAGCATAGCTGGTGAACAATCATTCCATCATAAGTCGCGTTCTGACCAGGCCGTTATTTGCTACCACCAACCAGGTTTTTCACGGCACTGACAACATCGCCAGGCATGACCACAATCTTGCTGTTGCTGGAATCCGCCATTTTTTGCAGCGACTGTATATAACGGTCGCCCAACAAAAACGTTGCTGAAGAATTATTTTCCTTAACGGCTTCGGCAATCATCTTGATCGCTTCAGCCGAAGCCTTGGCGCCAACCATTTGCGCTTCAGCATCCTTGCGTGCGGCTTCAAGCCTCGCTTCGGCATTCAAAATCAGGGACTGCTTCTGGCCTTCGGCACGCGTAACCACCGCCACACGCTCCCGCTCGGCGCTGGCCTGTTGCTCCATCGCGTGCTGCATATTGGCTGATGGCTTGATGTCCTGGATTTCGACACTTTTTACTGTCAGGCCCCAGTCTAATGCCTCATCGGCAATCGCCTCTTTTAGCTCCGCTTTGATCCGATCCCGTGAAGTCAGGGCATGGTTCAGGTCCATGCCGCCAATAATCGAGCGCAAACTGGTCTGCACCATATTACGCATGGCTTCGCGAAAATTTTCAATGCCATAGACAGCACGCTCAATATTGGTCACCTTGATAAAGGCGACTGCATTGGCCAGGATCACCGCGTTATCGCGTGTAATGACCTCTTGCTCAGGCACGTCCAGAATAATATCCTTGGTCGTCACCTTGTAGCTAATCGTGCTCAATATCGGGTTAATCACATGCAAACCCGGCGTTAAAATACCTGCAAACTTGCCTAGGCGCTCAACCACCCACTCTTCGCCCTGGGGCACAATACGTACGCCTTTAACAATGGCAATAATCGCCAATATCAATATGATGATGCTGATTTCCATGTGTATTCCTCTGCTGAAAAATATTGAGCTGCCGCATGTAGCAACCCCAAAAGCCTTGGGCTAGGGGCTAGTGTCGCTTAATGTTGTGTCAGTGGCGCAACACGCAGGCAATTGCCTTCCACTGCCATGATTTTGGCAGGCTGATTGATAGCGATTTCAACGTCCGCATAGACGGTCCATTCTTTGCTGCCCATCACGCCTTGGCTAAAACGAATTTTGCCTGGCTGTGCCGGGCTGACGGCGACGGTGATCACACCCTGACGACCAATCTCCTCACCCTGCGCCTGCCCGACACGCGGGGCCGGATGGGCCTGTTCCCGCTTGCGCCAGATAGCCACGGCCAATACGGAAAAAATGGCATAGATGACGATTTGCCAGGCAAGACTAAATGCCGGGAATAACCAGGAAAACAACGCCATAACCAAGGCGGCGGCGCCTGGCCAAAGCAAATACAAAGTACCGGACATCATTTCCAGACATAATAAAACCAAGCCGATAACGCCCCAACTCCAGACCAGTTGCACCGTGCTCACCTCACTATTGTTTTTAATATATCCTATCAGAAAAGAACGTATTTTTGCTGCCTATTGCGTACATGGGAACAATGCTGATTGCATTAGCATGCCCTAGGCTATCCGTTTAAAACGTTACCAAACAGGGAGAATTATGGAGATCGTCACCTTAGTCATATTCGCAGTTTTAACGCTGTATATCATCATGCTATATAACAGTCTAGTCAGCGTTAAAAACAACATTTCCAAAGCCTGGTCGAACATTGAAATACTGCTGAAACAACGTCATGACGAGTTGCCTAAACTCATTGATACCTGCAAGCAATACATGAAGCATGAACAAGAAACCCTGGAAAGGGTCATGTTAGCCAGGTCACAGGTTTCTAAAGCGCAGCAGTCACACGATGTGGATGCCTTGGGCACTGCCGAAGGCGCATTGCGCTCAGGCTTAGGTCATTTGTTTGCCGTGGCAGAAGCGTATCCTGAATTGAAAGCAAACGAGAATTTCCTGCATCTGCAATCCCGCATCAGCGGGCTGGAGAATGCCATTGCTGATCGCCGTGAGTTTTACAATGAAAGCGTGAATATCAACAACGTACGTATCGAACAATTTCCCGATCTGTTAGTGGCAAAATTATTCAATTTTCCCCGCTTTGAGCTCATGCGTTTTGCCAGCGAAGAATTGCGAGACATCGATATCGGCAAACGCTTTAACAGTTAAGTTACACGATGTTGCAGTTTTTACGCGGTCACGATAGCGACGCGATCACGTCAGTTGGCCATCTTACCTTGTTGCTGATGGCCATTTATGCCCATAATCAACGGGTATGGATAGGCTGTTGCAGTTTGATCGGCCTCATCAGCCTCTGGGCCTGGGCTGCCAACTACCAAAGATGCCGCGTCATCTCAGATACACCGACCTCACGCATTGCCTCTGCTGCACAAGGCTATGTTGAGCTGTATGGACGCGCTGCGATGACGTACAACAACCTGCTCATTAGCCCCTACAGCCACACCCGCTGCATTTGGTTCCGTTATCGCGTCTATGAAAAAGAAGACAAAGGCTGGCGCCAGGTCACTAACCATACCAGTGACAGTACGATAGAGATTACCGATGGCACGGGCAGTTGTGTGATCGATCCAGACCATGCAGAAGTCATTTCGCCCGATCGCCGGGTGGTAACCCAAGGCAGCTATAAATATGTGGAGGAGCTGCTGAGAAGCGACTCCGTTTATGCCTTAGGCGAGTTCTCGACCATAGGCGGCGCCAATTCTGTACTCGACTTGAAGTCGGATGTCGCTGCCTTGCTGGCCACCTGGAAGGAAAATAAACAAACTCTTTTGCAGCGCTTTGACTTGGATGGCAATGGCGAGATTGATATTAAAGAGTGGGAATTAGCACGCAGGGCAGCCGTGCGTGAAGTCGAGAAGGAACATAGAGATATCCGGGCCGCAGATGGCGTCCATGTGATGCGCGCACCCAAGAATGGCCAGCCATTTCTATTATCAAACCTGTCCCCACAAAAGTTACGCAACATCTATCGATGCTGGGGTGCCGTGCATTTAACCATTCTCTTTTTGGCAGTTGCAGGCGCACTATGGTTCTGGAAAGGCCATACGTTGACCGAACTGTTTATTTAAGTGTCTGAAAAACGCACAATCTAAGAAGGCGTGTTATCTCAGAGTGGATTGTATTCGGTAGCATTAAACCTAAGGTCAGGCAGCGCTAGAAATAGCTGACCATCTACCCAAACCAGACCGCCATCCTGTTAGCATAAGTGCCCCCGAACAACTTAAGAATATTTGAAGGCATGGTATCACTACTTGTGTCAAAATGGGGCAATGACTCAACCGCCTACCCGCCTCACGCTTGCCACCGACCGTTACGAACGGCTGGCACAAATCCGTGACTGCTTTCCGCAAGCCACCGGGCCAGATCTCGCCGAGACATGGCAAGGCGGGCGTCAGATGGCATTGCAACGGTTATCAGCCATTGATGCCGTGGCTTATGGCCGCAGTCGCAACCATCTAGATGGCTCAGTGACACGGCTCTCCCCTTATTTGCGTCATGGCTGCCTGTCATTACAGGAAGCCATCAATACCATCCAGCAAGACTTTGGCGCGCAAGGCATCAAGCTGATTGCCGAACTCAGCTACCGGGATTATTTCAGGCAGGTCTGGTACCGTTTTGGCGATGCGATCCAGCAACCCTTGGAGCCATCCAAAGTTATACCAGGCGAAAACAGCTTGCCTGAGTTTATTGGGCAGGGATTTACCGGACTGGTGTGTATGGATGAGATTGCGCGCGCCCTGCAACAGGAGGGCTATGTACACAATCATGCGCGCATGTGGTTTGCCGCCTATGTACTGCACTGGTTAAAGGTTGATTGGCGCCAAGCGGCGGACTGGTTTGAACAACACTTACTGGATGGTGACCTTGCCTCTAATCATCTTTCATGGCAATGGATAGCCTCCAGCTTTAGCCATAAACCCTATTATTTCAACAAAGAAAATATCATCAAATTTGGCGGTCAACGCTGGTGCCAGCAATGCCGGGTGCGCTGCCCGTTTGATGCCAGCTACGAAGCGTTGGAACAACAACTATTTACCACCTCCTCCGGAGCTAAAACGACGCTTCCTAACGTCGTCACGAGAGCCGCACATCCTCAACAAGCGGACGATTTGTCACAAGCGGCCAAGGCCAATACGCTGGTCTGGCTTCACGATGAAATGCTCTCCCCGGAACATCCACTACTGACTACCAAGGGGGCTGTGGCCTTTGTTTTCGATCCTGCACTTTACGGGCAATGGCCCTTGAAACGGCTGCAATTTATGGCTGACTGCCTGAGTGAAATTCCACAGGCAGAAATATGGATGGGGAGCACAAACGAAGTGCTGGCAGGCCTCTCGCAGGAGCAGATCATCAGTCAGGAGACACCAAACACCGCTATTAAAGCAGTGGTGAAAGATGCCAGGCTGACCTGGATAAAAGAGCCCAGTTTATATAACACCTCCTTTAGCGATCATGAGCTGATGCGATTTAGCCGCTACTGGAAAAAAGTCGAACCACTGGTATTTGCGGAAACCCATGCAGGATGATTCAAAAAATAAAAGCCGCCAGATATCCGCGGCTTTTTTAAACAACCTGCCTAATTAACGCTGGCGGCGACGCTGTATCCAAGTCATCAGCAACAAGCCAGAAACCAGCAGCGATACATTGCCTGGTTCTGGCACAGCGCTCACTGAAAGCGCCTGATTTACAAACGCGCTACCGTTCAAATCGGCATCGGTAAACTTAAACACGAAGAACTTGTTGGCGCCTGCTGTCGCCGGCAAAAAGTCATTATCATTCGCCACATATAAGGTGTGATAAAGCACACCGCCTTCCATGATGTCCTCGCCAAAGGTCATGCCTTCAAGCTTGGATGGAATATTGGTATTACTGATACCTACATCTGTGAGTGCTGACTTTAAGTCAAGGAACAAGCTTTTTTGTACTGCATATCCCAGTAAGTTACTTTGGCCGCTGATACCAGCCCCGGCATTGAGAGAGCCAATATCTACCGCCAGATCACCACTGACACCATCGCCATTTGCGTCATTTAAATCAATTTTGTAAATGCGTTTAACGTCTGCCTTAGAATCATCGCCCAGGCCTTTACCATCCCGTTCCAGCACGAGAAAGGTGTGATCATTGACCGCCAGAATTTCGCTGCTGTTATAGCTTTTATTTTTATCCGAGAGAAAGTTGTCATACACAAATTGCTTGGTCGCGCCGGTTACTGTGTCAATGGTCACGATACGGTTGGTGCGGCCGCCATCACCGCCATCCTGAATCAGAGGGCTTTGCTCAAAACCGACCAGCGCTTTACCATCTGGGGTAATGGCCAGGCCTTCCATGCCTTTGTTGGCAACTCGGCCACTGCTGTTACCGCTGATTTCGTTTGCGCCCTGGCTGCTCAAACTGCTGGCGGTGAAGGCAGATGGCAGGTTGTACACATTGGTTCTGGCACCGGTAGCACGGTCAAACTGGTACACATAAGGGCCATATTCATCACTGATATAAACAATTTTACCATCGTTCGACACACGAATTGCCTCTGGATCGAAACGGCCGTTATTCGGGTTACTGGAGTTGCTTCCTGCCAAAAAGTTGTCAGAGCGGCCATTGAAATAGTACTTGCCGGCATCGACAGTTGCGCCACTCCCCAGCGTATAGCTGGTGCCGCCCACCGAACCTGTCCCGGCTGAACCTGACCCATAATTCAGCGGCGTATTGCTGTATAACAATGTGGTGCCAGTCAAGGTCGGCGTCAGGCTGTAACTGTAGCTACCGCCATTAAATGTCTGGGTCAAATCAAGCTTGAGTGTTTGAAAGCGCGCAATGTAAGAAGTCGTATTGTCGACCAGCGGATTGTATACGGTGGCATTCGGCCCACGGTCAGGCAGTGCCAGGAAGGTATTACCCCCTGCCCAAGCCAGGCCGGAACCCATGCCGCCCAATACATTCTGGTGATCCACTCCATTTTCCAGTACGCCGGAAAAGCTGGATAAGTCCGTGGTGCCAGACAGCGCACCAAACGTGATGAGTGAAGGGGTAGCATTGGCCAGTGTAGGCAACGCCAGCGAGATCGCCACGGTCATGGCAGCCAATTTGAAAGTCATGTCAAAACTCCAGAATAAGAAATTTTGACTAAATTAATCCCATGCAGTGAATTAAATATGACAGGACTAGCGACACCCGGCTGCGAGCACCAGAACAGAGGGAGTGCTGTGGTAAAATCACGCGCATGACTACTTCTAATCAAAACTCCAATCCAGCGCGTGAACTCGCCAAATCGTTTGACCCTAAATCCATCGAAAGCCAATGGTATGCCTTCTGGGAAAGCAAAGGCTTTTATGCCGCAGGCCTGAACCCTGACGTCCAGGATAACTTCTGCATCTTGCTGCCACCGCCAAACGTCACTGGCACCCTGCATATGGGTCATGGTTTTAACCAGACCATTATGGATGCCCTGACCCGCTACCACCGTATGCGTGGTGACAATACCCTGTGGCAACCTGGTACTGACCACGCCGGTATTGCGACACAGATTGTGGTAGAACGTCAGCTGGATGCGCAAGGTGTGAGTCGCCATGATTTAGGTCGCGAAAAATTCCTGAAAAAAGTGTGGGAATGGAAAGAATACTCCGGCGGCACCATCACCAAGCAAATGCGCCGCCTGGGCACCTCCCCTGACTGGGGCCGTGAACGCTTCACCATGGATGCAGGCCTGAACAAGGTCGTTACCGAAACCTTTGTACGCCTCTACAACGAAGGCCTGATTTACCGCGGCAAACGCCTGGTGAACTGGGATGTGAAACTCGGAACTGCTGTTTCTGACCTGGAAGTAGTACAGGAAGAGGAAGACGGTTCCATGTGGCATATCAACTATCCGCTGGCTGATGGCTCAGGCCAGCTGACTGTGGCAACGACCCGCCCTGAAACGATGCTGGGTGATGTAGCTGTGATGGTGAATCCGGAAGATGAGCGCTATGCCCACCTGATCGGCAAGCGTGTTTCCCTGCCTTTATGCGATCGTGAAATCCCAATCATTGCCGACGAATATGTAGATAAAGAGTTCGGTACTGGCGTAGTGAAAGTGACACCAGCGCATGACTTTAACGACAACATGGTCGGCCAGCGCCAAGGTCTGGACAAAATCGTCATCCTGAACCTGCAAGGTTTTGTCCCTGAAACAGCAGAAGTCTATGCTGCTGATGGTAGTACCAAAGCGCCAATTGCGTTGCCTGCAAACTTGGTAGGCTTAGAGCGTTTTGCGGCTCGCAAACAAGTGGTGGCTGATCTGGAAGCCGGTGGCTTTCTGGTTAAAGTTGAAAAACACAAATTGAAAGTGCCGCGTGGTGACCGTACCAATGTAGTCATTGAACCTATGCTGACTGACCAATGGTTTGTGGCCATGAGCAAAGCCGGCGAAGACGGCAAGAGTATTACCGAAAAAGCGCTGGAAGTCGTGGCAAATGGCGAAATCAAGTTCTATCCGGAAAACTGGGTAAACACCTACAACCAATGGCTGAACAATATCCAGGACTGGTGTATTTCACGTCAGTTATGGTGGGGTCACCAGATTCCGGCATGGTACAGCGATGATGGCAAAGTCTATGTTGCGCATGATGAAGCAGAAGCCAAAGCCATGGCTGCTAAAGATGGTTATACCGGTGCACTCACCCGCGACAACGACGTACTGGATACCTGGTACTCCTCCGCATTGTGGCCATTCTCTACCTTGGACTGGACCGGCGACGAAGCGATTGACGCTCAAAACCAGGCGTTACAGCAATTTCTGCCTTCTTCAGTTTTAGTAACTGGTTTCGACATTATTTTCTTCTGGGTAGCGCGCATGGTCATGATGACCAAGCACATTACCGGCAAGATTCCGTTCAAGCATGTCTATGTACACGGCTTGATCCGCGATGCGGAAGGCCAGAAAATGTCCAAGTCCAAAGGTAATGTGCTAGACCCTATCGATTTGATCGACGGCATTGACCTGGAATCACTTGTGAAGAAACGCACCACTGGCCTGATGAATCCAAAAGATGCAGAGAAAATCGAGAAGCGTACACGTAAAGAATTTCCGGAAGGGATTGCTGCTTACGGCACGGATGCACTCCGCTTCACCTTTGCCAGCCTTGCTTCACCTGGCCGCGACATCAAATTTGACCTGCAACGCTGCGAAGGCTACCGCAACTTCTGCAACAAGTTATGGAACGCCACGCGTTTCGTCTTGATGAACACCGAAGGCCAAGACAATGGCTTTGGCGTGGAGAGCTGCGAAGACGGTGGCCGCAAGTTCAGCCAGGCCGACCGCTGGATTGTCAGCTTGTTGCAACGTACCGAAGCAGAAGTCGAACGTGCGTTTAACGATTACCGTTTTGACCTGGCCGCCAAAGCCATTTATGAGTTTGTCTGGGATCAATATTGCGACTGGTACCTGGAAATTGCCAAAGTGCAAATCCAGGGTGGCAGTGAAGCTGAACAACGCGCGACCAGACGTACTTTGCTGCGCGTGCTAGAAACCATCCTGCGCCTGGCGCACCCGATTATCCCGTTTGTCACTGAGGAAATTTGGCAAACCGTCGCACCGATGACTGACTTGAAAGACAAGTCACGCGGCACCGAAAGCATTATGTTGCAGGCTTACCCCAAAGCCGACCTAGAGAAAATAGACGAAACAGCAGAAGCCTGGGTGGCTACATTGAGAACAGCGGTGGAAGCCTGCCGTAGCCTGCGAGGCGAAATGAGTATTTCACCGGCAGCCAAGGTGCCACTGATCGCCGCTGGTGACGCTGCACAATTGGCAGCTTACGCCCCATACTTAAAATCATTGGCCAAGCTGGAAAACGTGGATATCGTGGCAGAACTGCCAGAAGCCGACGCGCCAGTGATGTTGGCGGGTGACTTTAAATTGATGCTCAAGGTAGAAATTGATGTTGCCGCCGAAAAAGAGCGCCTGGGTAAAGAAATCGCCCGCTTGCAAGGTGAAATTGCCAAAGCGAATGGTAAGTTAGGCAATGAAAGCTTTGTTGCCCGTGCGCCGGTCGCTGTGGTTGATCAGGAAAAAGCCCGATTGGCGGAGTTCAGTGCCAATCTGGAAAAGCTACAAGCGCAACTGGCAAAACTGAAGTAGTTTTCATCACAAGGTACTCCGTTGCCAGATCAGGCGACGGTGCCACACTTGTGGCAAAACTTGGCAAAGGCATTTTTGCGCGATTGGCAGGCATTGCAATAATTGTGCAAGCAAATGCCGCAATGCGTGCAAAAATCATTTTGCTCATTTTTCAGGTCTACAGTGCGTTCGCAGCCCGGGCATACATTTTTAGCCAATCTCGCTAGTGCAGTGTCATACCCAAGCTCTTCCCGCCGTTGAAATTCGGGCTGTGACTCCGCTAGTTTTTGCTGCTCCAAATAATTTTGCAACGCAGCTATCGCATATTTTCCGCCTACCACCGTCAATAAAATACCTACGGTATACCGTACATAGCCGCCATAATCCGGTAAATATGGCACCAACTCAACAAAGAAGGCCATCAGAGCAAAAATAATAAATCCCCACACAAATGGCCAGTATTGGGATTGCCGCTTTTTTGCAAATAACCAGGCAGCCAACGCCAATAAAGGTAAAGTCAGCAACAAGCGATACAAAAATACGCGCATTGCCTGCGCCTCATAGGCGTCGTCTAACTGCTGGCGAGCTGCGTCCTCCAGGCTATTCACCTGTGTGTTCAATTGCGTTTCATGCTGGGAAATATTCGTTTGCTGCTGCTGGATATCTTCAATTTCCCGCTCAGCATCCCGTTCCAGCTTTTTGAGCGCATCCAATGCCCGCGTCCGGCTGACCAGGTCATCCACTTCATCCGTCGTATCCCGGGTTTTGACCCAGTTATCAAAAGTAGTGCGCGCCGCCTGGTAATCTTTTTGCCGGATAATGAGTTGTAAATTGACTTGTTCCAGCTGATCAGCAAGTGTCTGTCGCTGCCAGGCAAGCGTTTTCAACTCTGTACGTAGTGGATCAATTTCGGCGTGGTTTACAAAATGTTCGGTCGTGTAATACGTTTCTACACGCGGTAAATCACCAATGATGCTTTTGCCCAAACCCGTCAAAAACCAGGCAAAAATAATGGCCACCATCCATAGTGCACGGTTAAACCACTTTTCGGATAAACGAACGCCTTTACTCATCAGCTTGCCCTTTCAACGGTATGCATGGATGCTAACGGGCTTTTGGCCACACAGCAATAGCACACTTCGCATGCGATGCTGGTCTGACTAGTGGTCTGCCGCTAGAATGCAGGTTGGCAAGATTAAACAATTGTGTACGGATGTGTGAAATCGACGAAGAAAACCCGAAAGAAGTGTTATGCAGCTGTAGCGGCACCACCCGGGGATTAATTATCGAACTGGTCAAACAGGGCAAAGACCTTGAGGGCATTTCGCGCTATTCTGGCGCACTCAGCGGCTGCGGTGGCTGCGAATGGGAGATTTCCGAGTTGGTCAATAAACTCCAGGCCGGGGACTCAACGCCTAAACCTTAATGACCGCACACCGCACAGGAGGCGTCTTTTTTCAGGCGTATGGTGCGCCACTCTGCACTGAGTGCATCCAGCAACAATAATTTACCCTTCATGGTTTGGCCGATATTCAGCAAAATTTTGAGCGCTTCGGCAGCCTGCGCAGTACCTATCATGCCCACCAATGGTGCAAATACACCGTTATCGGCACAACGTAATTCCTGGTCATCCCCCACATCCGGATACAGGCAGTGATAACAAGGACTCTCGTCATGCCGGAAATCGAAGACACTTAACTGCCCCTCAAAACGGATGGCAGCGCCGGAAACCAGGGGCGTTTTATGGTCAAAACAAAGCTGGTTCAACAAGTAGCGCGTGGCAAAGTTATCCGAGCAATCAATCACGACATCCGTTGCTGCCACACGACCCGCCAACGCCTCTTCACTCAACCGGGTGGTTTCAACATGCACAATGATTTCAGGATTCAGGCTGGCAATTGTCGCCTGTGCAGATAACGCCTTGTTTTGGCCGACGGCTGACGTAGTGTGAATAATCTGGCGCTGCAAATTGGTCAGGTCTACCTGGTCAAAATCGCAGATAGTCAAGGTGCCAACACCCGCCGCAGCCAGGTACATGGCCACCGGCGCGCCAAGCCCACCCGCACCGATGATCAGCGCATGGCTTTGTGTCAGTTTTTCCTGCCCCGCATATTCAATCTGCGGCAGCATAATGTGCCGACTGTAACGTAACAACAAATTGTCTTGCATCAGAATTCCGTTTTTTCAGGGCAGCCTTTGCGCCTGCACCATTTGCTGGATCAATACTTTGGGTGACAGCATGATCAGGCGGTCATCAAACACTGCACCACCCGTCTGCTGTTGGGATTTATCAACAAACACAAGGTCGCCATCCGCATTTTCCTGCTCATCAGGATGCGTTGGCATTGCCATGACATAGGTTTGCCCACCAGACACGGATTGTATGCCACCCAGCCCGTTTTCGCCATGCGAAAGGATGATCGCCGCCGGGCGACTGGGCGTACTGGTGACCGCCCCAGCCTCTCCAATCACTTGGAGATTACTGGCGCTCTCAGCAGCAGAGATTGAAAACCACTGGGCATGGTGGGTGAATGTACTATCCACCCGATAGCGAAAAAAGCGACCCCAGGCATCAGAAGCCACCAAGCCTAATTGCGCCCAGGGCAGCACCCCTTCATCGCTCGCGCAGCTCTGATTCGCCAATACATTTTCCCAACCATCCGGTGGTTGGTCTGTATCCGGGCATGGCAGGTAATGATAGATCATTGCGTGTCCGAGAAGCGCCTGCTGTGCTTGCACTAAGCGCTGCTCGGTTTGCTGATATTTTTGCAGCCCATGTTGTACACGCAATGGCGTCATTAACCAGCCCATCATCAAACTAAGAATCACGAGGGCCAGGGCCATCTCCAGTAAACTGAAGCCAGGAATAAATTTGTGCGCTGGTCGGCACTGGGTACAAAACGTGCTCATGGCTGCATCACCCGATCCAGGATGTCGTTGCTTGGCAAAGTCAGTGCTGAGGCATTTTGTACCTGCAATATTTGTAAAGTAGATGCCTCCAGGTACGCATTCAGATTCCCCTTATCAGCCACATTCTCTCTGACCTGCCCCGGTAGCCGCTCACCTGCCACGACCAGAGTCGCTTGTGTTGGACCAGCCTGGTAAAACACTTGCTCCCGCCAGCCATTTTGCTGGAACCAATGATGCCTGGCATCACCATCCAGCAGATGCTGTGTGGCTCCAGGCCAATGTGCCGCCGCATCCAGGGGCAAACGCCCAATATTTGCCGTAGCAGAAAGACATTGTCCGGCAGGCATCGATTGAAATCCCAAGCAACGGTCATCCTCTGTCGCAGCGGGAGATGGATGGGTCGTGCACGGCGCTACTGCACAGCGCAGGCTGCGCTTGAGTTCACTCAAAACCTGCTTTTGCATTTGCTGGTGCATGCTCCCTGTCGTGATGGGCCAAACCACATCATTGAAGTGAGGACTGGAAGCCGCCATGACAAAGCCATTCACTGCTTTTTCTACAGGGTTGGCATTATCCAGGCCATGGATATCAAGATAATGCTTGGCTATTTCGCTGGAAGCTTCTTCACGTTGCTGAACCCAGCCATCTTCACGCATCAATGGCTGCATGGGCGCAATCAGCACAGCGACAAGCCCATCACCTTGAGTAGCATCCCAGAGCACACCTTCCGCAGATAGCATGCTCCAGGTACCAGAAGTATCAAGATTTAAGGGCAAAATGCGTGGATTGTTTTTGTAACGCTCAGAGACGGCATACCATAATCGCTCTCCACTGCCATCGCGCACATCGCCAATACCTAGCGTCTTCCATGGCAATCGTCCGAGGCGGGCCGTATTACTGCATGAAGTTTCAGCAATACCATCATTATTACGGTCAGGACATGGCAAGTCGCCAGGCCGCGGACAATTTGATTCGCATTGCGTCACACCTAATGGCTGCTGGGCATAAGCCAATAATGCCTGTTGCGCCAGTGCAAGCGACGTGATCGTTTTCTGCATCATGAGGTGCCTGGCTGAAAGGGTGTTTGATGAGGTATACAACATCCATCCACCCGCACCTGACAGCAATAACAATACAACCCAAACTGCCACGCCTCTCTGCCAAATCGACGTGTGCATCATGACTGACCCAGCATGGTTAACACATCAGGAAAATTAAACATCACTACGTCGCATTGCACAGCAACAGTTTCCTTTGCCTCTGCTAGACGCCACTCACAGCGCCGGATCAGTAACATCCCGCGATACGCCTCTTGCAGTTGCTGTATCCATGGAATGATGGCCGACTCATGACCTACCGACCAGCTAAGCCGTATGGGCGTCAGTGTGAAATTAAGTGAGGGCCATTGTTTGAACGGCCATTGCTGAGTACAGTGAGTACTTGGGCAGGTTATCGAGGGCTCAATCTGGTAAGCGAGATGGGGTAAGGCATACTGCTGTTGCATGTTCGCCCAGGCCGACTCCCAACGATCCAAATTGGGGAGTTGCAGTAACCCTAATGCTTGCCATCGCTCACGATGCGCGAGATAGTCATCAAGATCAGGCTGGTAGCTGGCATATTGCGCGGATTGCTGCTGGGAATGCCGCCACTTTTGCTCAGCCTGCGCCAACGCTTTTTCGGCACCAGACTGCCGATGCATGATGATAGCCACAAAGACGGCGAGAACACCCAAAGCAGCTAACCAGCCGATGAATACTCCCCGCAAAGTGCGCCAGTAACTATTGTCACTCACAAGCCAGCACCTTGCTTGAAGTACAACTTAAGGATTTGCTGACCAGACGGCTGCAACTGGCGTGTATCACCGAGCCGTTGTGGATTCCCAGCTGCATCTCGCGGATGAATAATTTCGACTTTTGCAATCTCGGGCCGGTTATGCAACCAGCTTAATAACTCCGCCCACTCTGCGCCTGCCTGGACAGGAGGCTCACTGCTTAGCCATGTCGCCGTCAGCGTGTCTTGAACACCAGGCGCATCTGTCGCTATGGCTTCATTTGGTAAGCCTTCTGGCAAACCAGCATTCCACTCTAAGGCCTTTAATTGCCAGTGACTACGACCCGCCGATGTATTTTGCAGTGCT
>DATMSK010000144.1:0-4120 GCA_035565395.1 Methylophilus sp.
TTCACAGCCTTGCACCGCCCCGGCAACCTGCTCACCTCCTGTTGTTGAAAATCATCATGAAACCCGCTTAGGTACTTGGCGGGTTTTAAATTACGCACAGCTTTCACTTCATTTTCCGCTGTCGGCGCTTTTATTTTGCATCCTCTCCAGCGCTATTTTTGCCGGCATCCTGGCCTGGTCAATCTCGCATCCGGTCAAACTCTTGCTTGATCACCTGAAAAGTGCGGCTAAAGGCGACTTTCTGATTGGCGTCAGTCCTAAAATTACAGCTAGCCATGACGAGTTCTCAGAGTTAGGCGAGGCGTTGGATCTGATGACGCTTCGTATTGATAATATGATCAAAAGCCAATCCAACATGCTGCATCATGTTTCCCATGAGTTACGCTCTCCACTTGCCAGAATCCAGATGGCTGTGGGATTGGTCATGCAAAATCCCAAAAAAATGCAAAGTTCATTGCAGCGTGTTGAGCTGGAAGCTGTTCGCATGGAGAGAATGATTTCCGAATTGCTGGAGATTTTTCGCTTTGAATCTGGGATGCAAAAGCTGCAAAAAACCGAGGTGGATTTAAAGGGTCTGCTGACTGGGATTGTGGGTGATGTTTTATTTGAAAAGCACGAAGCGAAGCTCCGTCTTGATATGCCAGGAGATCCTGTCGTCGTAGAGGGGCAGCTCGAGTTGTTGCAAAGAGCCATCGATAATGTGATCCGCAATGCAGTGAAATATGGACCAGAGGAGGGTGTCGTGGCCATCGAGCTACAACACAGTGCGCGTACTGGCGAAGTGATTTTAGAGGTGCAGGACCAGGGCGAAGGCGTAGAACCTCAAGAGTTAGAGCAGATTTTCAGACCATTTGTGCGTGGTCGTCGTGCCTCACAAGTTGATGGCCATGGTATTGGCCTGGCAATGACCAAGCATATTGTCGAGGCTCACGGTGGGTTTGTTAAGGCGGCTAACTTGAATCCACATGGCTTCATGATCCGTATCCACTTGCCAGCACCGCAAAAGCATCATGCTCAAGAGACCAAAAAATGGATGTAAAAATGCTAAAATAGCAAGTTTGAGATAACGCAGACGATTGCCGGATATTTTATGACAGCACAACACGCCAACCCAGACAGTACAACAGAATCAGTCGTGGATGAGAATCACGTGATTGCGGAACGTCGCGAGAAATTACGTTTACTGCGCGAACAGGCGCATTCCGCACAAGCCGCCGTGTTCCCCAATGATTTCAAACCAGAGCATAAAGCCGCAGCCTTGCACGCCGCTTATGCCGAAGTCGATAAAGAAACATTGGATCCGCAAGAACTGCCAGTGGTGGTTGCTGGCCGTATGATGCTCAAGCGTGTCATGGGTAAGGCCAGCTTTGCAACGATCCAGGACAGTTCGGCTCGCATTCAGTTATACATTGCACGTGATGAAATTGGTGAGGAGCTATACGAAAGTTTCAAACATTGGGACATGGGTGATATTTTGGGTGCGCGTGGCCGCTTGTTTAAAACGCGTACTGGCGAACTGTCAGTGCATGTGACCGGATTGCGGTTGCTGACCAAGTCTCTGCGTCCCTTGCCTGAGAAGTTTCATGGCCTGCAGGATCAGGAGATCAAGTATCGCCAGCGCTACGTTGATTTGATCACTTCCGAAGAAACCCGAACCACGTTTAAGGCACGCTCTAAAGTGGTCGCTGCAATTCGTCAATTCATGAACGACAACGAGTTTCTGGAAGTTGAAACGCCGATGTTGCACCCGATTCCAGGTGGCGCTTCGGCCAAGCCTTTTATCACACATCATAATGCCCTGGATATGCAGATGTTTATGCGTATCGCACCGGAGCTTTATTTAAAGCGCCTGATTGTGGGTGGCTTTGAGCGCGTGTTTGAAATCAACCGTAACTTCCGTAACGAAGGCCTGAGTGTCCGCCATAACCCTGAATTCACCATGATGGAATTCTATGCGGCATACACTAACTATCAGTGGTTGATGGATTTTACCGAGCAATGTATTCGCGCAGCAGCCATTGCTGCAAATGGGACCGCAGTGCTTAGCTACGCCGGCAAAGAGGTGGATTTGAGCAAGCCGTTTGAGCGCTTGACAATTATTGGTGCGATTCAGAAGTATGCACCACAATATACGCTGGATCAACTCAATGATGTCGATTTCTTGCGCAAGGAATTGCTGAAGTTTGGTGTAAAACCATTTGATCATGCCGGCCTGGGTGCATTGCAGTTGTCACTGTTTGAAGAGACGGCTGAAAGCCAACTTTGGCAGCCGACTTACATTATTGACTATCCGGTAGAGGTGTCACCACTGGCACGTGCTTCGGATAAGCATCCGGAAATTACCGAGCGTTTCGAGTTGTTTATCACTGGCCGTGAAATGGCAAACGGTTTTAGCGAGTTGAATGATGCTGAAGACCAGGCTGCCCGCTTCCATGCACAGATGAAAGCCAAGGAAGCCGGTGACCAGGAAGCGATGTACTATGATGCCGATTTTATCCGTGCACTCGAATACGGCATGCCGCCGACAGGTGGTTGCGGGATTGGCATAGACCGCTTGGTAATGTTAATTACGGATAGTCCAAGCATCCGCGATGTGATTCTATTCCCGCATATGCGCGCCGAAAGTTAAACCTGCTAGATATAGCATATAGCCACCCTCTTTGGGTGGCTTTTTTATGACAAATAGTCTGCCCGTAAGGAAACTGTAAGGTTTGTCATCAAACTGTCATATTGAAAACTCAAAATACGCCCCGGATACACACAGTAATCTTATAACAGGGGATAAAAATGAGTTTGAAGTTTCGTCGTTTGTTGATGGCAACCTTGACGGGTAGCCTGTTAACAGGGTTGACGTCTATCGCACATGCTGATTCAACGACTGACTTGGTTCAGGCATTGGTTAGCAAAGGCGTTTTGACTGAAGAAGAGGGCGCTTTGCTGATGAAGGGCCGTACGAATGAAGTTGAAGTGCAGAAAAAAAAGGAAAGTAAAAGCTGGACGAGTCGTGTGAATATACGCGGTTATGTTCAAACAAGAAATACGACCATGCTGGGTGGCGATGAAGGCATTAACTTGTGGTCAGATCGTTCAGTCGGTGACGATAAATCCTTGGGTGATGCAGACAAGAACTTCCTGATCCGCCGTGCACGCGTCATTATTTTTGGCGATTACGGTGACCACCTGAGTTATTACATCCAGCCAGACTTTGCGTCATCAGCCAGTGGTACTAACAATATTGCCCAATTGCGCGACGCTTATGGTGATGTCAATTTTGATAAAACTAAAGTACATCGTATCCGTGTTGGTCAGTCTAAAGTTCCGTATGGTTTCGAAAACCTGCAATCCTCTTCAAACCGCCTGGCGTTGGATCGTAACGATGCATTGAATAGTGCTGTCAGGGATGAGCGCGATCTGGGTGCTTTCTACTACTACACGCCCACAGATGTTCAGGCGTTGTTTGAGGAAATCAACAAGCAGGGCCTGAAACACTCTGGCAACTACGGTATGTTTGCACTTGGTTTGTACAATGGCCAGGGCGCCAACCGCGCTGAGCAGAATGACAATTATCATGTTGTATCGCGCCTGACTTATCCATGGAAAACACAAAGTGGCCAGATTTATGAAGCCGGTATTCAAGCTTATAAAGGCGAATATGTTTCAACAACAGGTGCTTATAGCCGCCTTAATCCTGCGACAGGCGCTTTAGCTTCTGCAACCCCCACTTTAGGTACAGGTACTCCTCTTTCTGGCAGAAACGGTATTGATGATGAGCGTGTAGGTATTAGCTTTATCATGTATCCACAGCCATTTGGTATTCAGGCTGAATGGAACTGGGGTAATACACCAGGTATTGATATCACCAAGAACGTGATTGAAAAGAAAAGCCTGAATGGCGGATATGTACAAGCCATGTATAAAATCGACAACTTCCAGTTCCTGAGCACGAATGGCACATTGATTCCATTTATCAAATGGCAATACTTTGACGGTTATAACAAAGCGGAAACCAACTCGCCAGAAAACCACGTCAATGACTGGGAGTTGGGTGTGGAGTGGCAACTGGCGCCAGAGCTTGAGTTGACGGCGGTTTACCATCGTATGAATCGTACTAACCTGGTCA
>DATMSK010000145.1:0-3658 GCA_035565395.1 Methylophilus sp.
CAATTGGCAATCACCTACGGTTTACCACGCGATGCCAGTGGGACAGTTCAGCAACTGATAGTGGTTGGTATGGGTAAGTTAGGTGGGCGTGAACTGAATGTATCGTCGGATATCGACCTCATTTTTGCCTATGAGCAAGAAGGTGTCACAGATGGCGAGAAATCAATTAGCAATCAAGATTTTTTCACGCGGTTAGGCAAAAAAGTCATTGGGGCACTGGATGAAGTGACTGCCGATGGGTTTGTATTCAGGGTAGATATGCGTTTACGCCCGTTTGGGTCTGAGGGTGCACTGGTATGTAACCTCGATGCGCTGGAAGATTATTACCAGAATTATGGCCGTGAGTGGGAGCGCTATGCCTGGATTAAAGGCCGTGCTGTATATGGTCCGGGTGAAGCGTTGGCTAAAGTGATGAAGCCATTTGTGTTCCGCAAGTACCTGGATTTTAATGCCTATGCCTCAATGCGCGACCTGAAAGTCCAGATTCAGCGTGACGTGGTGCAACGCCGATTATCCAATAATATTAAACTGGGGCGCGGTGGGATCCGTGAAGTAGAGTTCATTGCGCAGGTATTCCAGCTGATCCGTGGCGGCCAGGTGCCTGATCTGCAGATCAAGCCGACGTTGGCTGTACTGGATTGCCTGGTGGAGCGAGGTATGTTGCCGGCTGCAGATGTGGCGGCCTTGAAAGAAAGTTATATCTACCTGCGTAATTTGGAACACCGGTTGATGTATATCGATGATCAGCAAACGCAGGATTTGCCTGACTCTGAAACCTATCGCGGTTATTTGTTGCAGATGGTGAAACACGCTGACTGGGCGAGTTTTATGACCGAGCTTAATACGCATCGCGACCGTGTACAGCGTTGTTTTGATGACACCTTTAAAGACGAACAAAGTAGTGATTTGCAGCAGGAAACTGCGTTGTGGCAGGGCACATTGAGCACGGCGGAAGGAGAGCAGTGGTTAGTACAGCATGGGTATACGCGCGCCGGTGATATTGTGCATTTGCTGCAGCAGACCCGTCGCAGCCAGCGTATACAGCAACTGCCTGAGCAAAGCCGCCGCCGCCTGGACCAGTTGATGCCCTTATTACTGCGAGAGGCCAGCCAGCAGCAAAGTACTACGCCAGATACTGCGCTGATCCGGACGCTGGATTTGCTGGAAAGCATTTGCCGCCGTGCCAGTTATTTAGCCTTGCTGGCCGAGTTTCCGGATGCACTGGCGTTAATTGTCAAATTGTGTGCAGCCAGTCCCTGGATCGCGCAATATGTTTCCGCACACCCGATCTTGCTGGATGAGTTGCTGAACAAGCAAACCTTGCTTAAACGTCTTGATGCCGCGCAGTTGAAAGCGGAGTTAACGCGCCATATGGAGCAACTGGCGGGGGATGTCGAAGCACAAATGGATGCCATGCGACATTTCAAGCATGCCAATGTACTCAAGATTGCCGCGCAGGACTTGATGACCGCATTACCGCTGGAGGCGATTTCTGATGATTTAAGCGCGTTGGCAGATGTGATCCTGCAAGTGAGTGTGCAAACTGTTTGGCAAAACCTCTCGTTCAAGCACCTAGATACGCCAAAATTTGCCGTGATAGGCTATGGGAAGCTGGGGGGCAAGGAGCTGGGTTATGTATCCGACCTAGATATTATTTTCCTGTATGACGATGAGGCTGAAAAAGCGCAGGAAATTTATGCGCGCTTTGCCCAGCGCCTGAATACATGGTTTAACACCCTGACCAATGCAGGACTGTTATATGAAACGGATTTGCAATTGCGGCCAGATGGCAACAGTGGGTTGCTGGTTAGCACGGTGAAAGCGTTTGCAGACTACCAGCAGCACAAAGCCTGGGTATGGGAGCACCAGGCCATCACCCGGGCGCGTTTTGTCGCAGGAGATAGTGCGATAGGTGCTGCATTTGAACGCATCCGACATGACATCATGTGCCAGCCACGCGTGATAGAGGCTTTGAGCCAGGACATCGTTCAAATGCGCGAAAAAATGCGCGAGGCGCATAAACCCAAGCCAGGCTTTTTTGATGTGAAGCAGGGGCTGGGTGGCATTATTGATGTCGAGTTCATTGTGCAATACCTGGTGCTGGCGCACGCAGCCAGCCATCCGCAACTGACCGATAATATCGGTAATATCGGTTTGTTGCGACGGTGTGTGCAGTTAGGATTGATTGAGTCATCTACGTTGGCTGAACAGGTGGTCAACGCCTACCGCGAGTATCGTACCTTGATCCATCATGTGAAGTTGCAGGGCGCAGAGGCGATCGTTCCTATTGATGAGCTTCAGGCTGAGCGTGAGTCAGTCAGGCGTTTGTGGCAGGTGCTCTTTCCTGAATAATTAACTGCTTAGGTGGCAGGAGCATCTTCCGGAGTTGTAGGCCAGGTGCCTGAGTAACTGACCACACGGTTACGGCCGGATTGTTTGGCTTTGTACAGGGCCAGGTCGGCGTGCTTGTAGAGCAGCTCATAAGCGTAAATAGTCTCTGATGAGCTCGAAATGCCTATGCTGATAGTGGTATGGAAACTCTGTGTATGCTGTGTCGTGTGGAATGCTTGCTCTGCAATCCTGGCCCGTATCCGTTCGGCAATCACTTGCGCTTCTTCGAGGTTGGTGCCGGGCAAAACCACTGCGAATTCTTCACCGCCCAACCTACCCAGCAGGTCTTTGTCACGGATGGTTTTTTCGATGGTGCGTGCGCAGGCAATCAAGACCTGATCACCTTGCGGGTGACCGTAAGAGTCGTTGATAATTTTAAAGAAATCAATATCCAGCATCAGGAAGCATACAGTGTCACCAGTATGGTCCGCCTGCTGCAATAAGGCTTTGGCGCGGTTGTAAAATGAATGGCGGTTGGGAATTTGTGTCAGGCTGTCGATGGTTGCTTCTTTTTCTGCTTTGTCTTTTGCCTTTTGTAATTCTCGCGTCCTAACCTTAACCTGGTCTTCGAGCGTGTGCGTGAGATGCTGCATATCTCCGCGGAATTGCTGCAGGCTGCTGGACATGCTTTTAAACAGTTTGGCCAGTTTACCGATTTCGTTATCCAGTTGATCTGGCAGCGGTAGCACATTGCCTGTGATTTTGTCGTAACGCTGGGCCTCAATTGCGCTAGATGCCGCAATAAAAGCTTCCAATGGCTCCACGACTTTCTTCTTCATGACCAGGTATAACATGACAAGCTCAATAATCAGGGCCAATATACTGATGATCAGGATAAACCTGGCTGCATTGAGGGAAGGGGATGACAGCAGGGACTTGGGGTAAACGGTGACGAACCACCATCCAGGGCCTTCAATTTTGGTCGCCGCCAGGAATTCGTCCTCTGTCTCGGTGATAAAGTAATTCGACTGCTTCTTCTCAATCCTCGCCTGCAAAGCCTGGAAATAGTGGCTGAGTTGAGCATCTTTTAATTGCGAAATCATCAACATGCCGCGAGTGCGGTTCATGTCTTCTATTTTTGCCGGGTGTGCAATCAGGCGGCCATCTTGCCTGAAAATGAAGTTGTAGGTACCAGACAAGTGGTCATTAAAGACACGATTAAACAAGGCATTCAGTAAGATGTCATGACCGATATTCAAGGTGTTCGTTGGCGTAATGTCGATCGGTGTTTCCAGGGACACCATCCACTCCAGTGCAGTCGGGTCGT
>DATMSK010000146.1:0-9437 GCA_035565395.1 Methylophilus sp.
AGCCGCTTCAATTTGTACAATTGTATGTTTTGATATTATTGATTAATAAAATTAATGGCATTACACTTTAATAAATACCTTTAGAGATCACCATGACCCTGATTGAATTGAAGTTCGTGCTAGCCGTCGCGCAAGAGCGCAATTTTCGCCGTGCGGCAGAAAAATGTTTTGTGACACAACCCGCATTAAGCTTGGGCATCAAAAAGCTCGAAGAGGAATTAGGCGTGTTGTTGTTTGAACGCAACCGTAATGAAGTGACCCCTACTGAAATCGGCGAGCAAATTATTGCGCAGGCGAATGTGGTATTGGAGCAAGCAGCAAAAATTAAAGATATGGCCAAACACGGCAACGATCCGCTTAACGGCCTGTTTAAGCTAGGTATGATTCATTCAGTGGGCCCTTACTTGCTGCCAGAGATCATTCCACCATTAATCAAGACCGCACCGCACATGCCACTGGAAGTTGAAGAAAACATCACCGCCACACTGGAGCAGCAGCTCAAAAATGGGGTGATTGATGCCGCGGTGATTGCTTTGCCTTTTAATGTTCCAGGTATTGAAACCACGCCGCTTTATGATGAGGACTTTAACGTGGTGGTGCCTGTGAACCACCCTTGGGCCACGCGTAAAAGCATACATGCCGAAGAATTAAGCACTGAAAAAGTATTGTTGTTGAATACTGGCCATTGCTTTAGCAATCAGGTTACGCAGGCCTGTCCAGAACTGAGCCGCAAAGGCGAAGTATTACAAGGAAACTCTCTGGAAACCATACGGAATATGGTCGCTTCAAACCTGGGCATCACGGTATTGCCTGCCATGGCGACTGCTGCACGCTACCAGAATCCGCTCATACGCGTGATTCCCTTCAGCAAACCTGCCCCTAGTCGGCGCATTGCACTGGCCTGGCGGAAAAGTTTTGTGCGTACAGCAGCGATTGAGGTACTTGGAAAAGTAATGGCGGAAGTAGGAGAGGGAAAGGCGCAGATTTCACGCCTTTGAAAAATAGCGATTAGTAGGCGATGGCGACGCGAAAACCTGTGACCAGCTTTTCATCCACGCCCAGAAAAACTCTTACCGCCTGCTCCTGCTGGGGCGCTAACCCAACATTATGATCAACGGATGGCGGCAAGTATTGTGCTGGCTGCAACACTTTGCGCAATACCGCTTCATCAGCCGTATTGGTCAAAGTGAGTTCAACTTTGGGATAAGCTTGTACAACGGTGCCGTGATTCATGAGCACACTGGAAAAAGCCAATACGCCCTGGCGCTCCCTGTGTTCCTGAATATCAGCATCATCAATCGTGAGCTGGGTAATATCGTGCGGTAAATTCAACTCACAATGCAAGCGTTGGCACATAGCCAACAACCATGGCTTGGTTTGCGGATAATTTGCAGCGAGGTTAGTACGTGTGAAGTAGACTACTTGCAGCAAAATTGCCACTAGCAGGATACCTGACAACGATGCAAAAACCCGCTGACTGGCAACACTTTGCACAGGGGCTGGCCGCTCATCTGCCAGCGATACATCCCGCAGAAAATCCGGGATCGAAGGCTCAACATCCACACCATCATCGAGATTGATGTTCCAGGTTGGCGAGCCCGTCTGCTCAAGCGCCAGATCGGGCTGTAATGACTGGTCAGGCAGGAGCGGTGAATGCTCCACCTGCGCCGCCTCAGCGCTTACTTTAAAATATACGGCGGCATCACTGGCCGCTTCTTCGCTCTCACCAGCCCCAGGTACAGCCACTGGCGATACTGATGGCTCCAGCAAAAACGAGCGCGCATCAAACACATGATTACATTCACCACAACGCACCTTGCCTGCATATGCTTGCAATTGTTCGTCGGTGACTTCAAATTGTGTTTGGCAGGCCGGGCAGGCCGTGATTAAGGACATTTTCTGGTTCCCGTCAGCAAGACCCATCCATCTTGCTGGATGGGGGCATCCATTTCAAACCACTCTGAGTAATGTGCCAGCAACATCTCCTGCTGGCTGTCTAATATGCCGGATAATGCAACTTTACCGCCACTTTTGCAAGAATTGGCAATTACGGGGGCCAATACCATCAAGGCACTGGACAGAATGTTGGCAACCACAATATCAAACGGCTCGTGCAAGTAGTCCGCGGAGTCATAAAAAATCGCATCTACCTGATTGTTCACCGCATTATCACGGCTGGCAATGACCGCTTGTGGATCAATATCCACGCCTGTCGCACTTTTAGCACCCAATTTTTTGGCTGCGATCGCCAAAATACCTGACCCACAACCATAATCGAGCACATGCGACTGCGCCAGCAAAGCTTTAGGTAATTGCGCAAGCCAACTTAAGCATAAATGCGTGGTTGGATGGCTGCCTGTGCCAAATGCCAACCCTGGATCGAGGACGATATTAATCGCCTCAGCATTCGGCGCCTCATGCCAAGAAGGCACAATCCACAAATCATCCGTCACACGAATGGGGTCGAACTGGGCTTGTGTTGCACGCACCCAGTCCTGCTCCTCAATCTGCTCAACCTGATATTTCAGCCCCTCTAACTCAAGCTCAGATTGCACATTCGCAAGTAATGCCTGTACGTCAGCCTCCGCATCCAGCATGGCCGTGACAATATTCTGTTGCCAGATTCCTGGTGGCGGATCGCCAGGCTCACCAAAAATGGCTTGTTCGGCCAGGGTGTCCGCGTGTGCATCTTCGATGCTCACTGACAACACACCATGCTCCATGAGCACGTCACTGAGCGCCTCGGCCTGAGGTTCGGTCGATTGAATTTTAAGTAACAGCCAATGCAAAATTATTTAGAGCTGATACCCAGCTTCTGCTCCAAATAGTGAATGCTGGTGCCACCCTGCTGAAAAGCCAGGTCGGCCATCAGGTCAACATGCAACGGTGTATTGGTTTTAATGCCTTCCACGTACATCTCGGACAGTGCTACACGCATTCTGGCAATTGCCTGCTCACGGGTTGCACCATGCGTGATCAGCTTGCCGATCATGGAGTCATAGTGCGGAGGCACAGTGTAACCGCCGTATACATGGGTATCCATACGTACACCTGGGCCACCCGGCATATGAAAGCGGTTGATAAAACCTGGAGAGGGAACAAAGTTATACGGATCCTCAGCATTGATGCGGCATTCAATCGCATGGCCATTCAGTACGATATCACGCTGGCGGAACGGCAGTTTTTCGCCTGCAGCAATGAAAATCTGCTGTTGTACCAGGTCAATCCCGGTAATCATTTCAGTGACCGTATGTTCTACCTGCAACCGCGTATTCATTTCAATGAAATAAAACTCGCCATTTTCGTACAGGAATTCGAAAGTACCCGCACCACGGTAACCAATCTTGCGGCAGGCCTCTGCACAACGTTCACCGATTTTGTCGCGCAATCTTGCTGGCAACAAAGGGGAGGGGGCTTCTTCAATAATTTTCTGGTGGCGGCGCTGCATGGAGCAATCACGGTCACCCAGGAATACAGCGTTGCCATGCTGGTCAGCCAGAATCTGGATCTCAATATGGCGCGGATTTTCCAGAAATTTTTCCATGTAAACCATGGGGTTACCAAACGCACTCTGCGCTTCGGCTTTAGTCATATTCACCGCATTGAGCAATGCAGCCTCTGTATGCACCACACGCATGCCACGGCCACCGCCGCCACCTGCCGCTTTAATAATGACAGGGTAGCCAATACGCTTGGCTGTCTTGATGGTTTCAGCTGGATCATCCGTCAGTGCACCGTCTGAACCTGGCACACAAGGCACGCCCGCTTTCTTCATGGCGTCTTTGGCCGACACCTTATCGCCCATTAGGCGGATGGTTTCAGCACGCGGCCCAATAAAAACAAAACCGCTTTGCTCGACACGTTCGGCAAAATCGGCATTTTCAGACAGAAAACCATATCCTGGATGAATGGCCTGTGCATCAGTTACCTCAGCAGCACTAATCACCGCCGGAATGTTCAAGTAACTTTTAGCAGAAGGGGCGGGGCCAATGCATACGGACTCATCCGCAAGCTTGACGTATTTGGCATCACGGTCAGCTTCGGAATGGACAGCGACCGTTTTAATCCCCAATTCGCGGCACGCACGTTGCACGCGCAGGGCTATTTCGCCGCGGTTGGCAATCAGAATTTTCTCAAACATAGTGGTTTAACCAATCAGGAACAGGGGCTCGCCGTATTCGACAGGCTGACCGTTTTCAACAAAAATCTTTTTAATCGTGCCAGAAAACTCGCTCTCAATTTCATTAAGCAGCTTCATTGCTTCGATAATACACAGAGTATCACCGGTATTCACGCTGCTGCCGACATCAACGAAAGCTTTAGCATCAGGTGAAGACGCACGGTAGAACGTACCCACCATTGGTGATTTCACAACTTTGCCATCCAGCGCTTCAGCCGGTGCTGCGGCTGGCGCAGCTGCCGCTGGAGCCACAGGAGCCGGAGCAGGGGCGGCGACATATTGCGTCACCGGTGCGGCACCTGGCGCCATGGCACGACTGATACGTACTTTTTCCTCACCCTCGGTCAGTTCCAGTTCGGAAATCCCCGATTCCTCTACCAGATCAATCAGTTTTTTGAGTTTGCGTAAATCCATAAAAGCCTCGAATGTGTAAATGTTTTAAGTGTTATTAGAGTTGTTGGATGTAGCGATATGCGGCGAAGTATCCCTCTGCGCCCAAACCGCAAATCACGGCGGTAGCAATATCGCTGAAATAAGAATGATGCCGGAATGACTCTCGTGCATGCACATTGGAGAGATGCACTTCAATAAACGGCACCTTGACTGCAGAAATGGCATCGCGAATCGCGATAGAAGTATGTGTGAACGCCGCAGGATTAATAATGATGTAATCCACCTTGTTCACGGACAATGCATGTATTTTCTCGATGATGTCAGCTTCAGCGTTGCTTTGAAATGTTTCCAAACGCACCTGATCAGCCCGTGCCAACTCCTGCAGACGTTGGTTGATGTCTGCAAGCGTTTGACTACCATAATGCTGCGGCTCACGTGTGCCCAGCATATTTAAATTGGGTCCGTGAATCACCAGGATGGATTTGGCGCCCATTTCACATGCCTCTTATGGAGAAAAATACAACCTTCATGGCGTCGAAGTTTGCCGAAGTTATTGCATTTTGTCCAGCAGAATTCGCAGTTTAAAGAAAATTGAAAGTCGCTAATTTGGCCGACAATTGTAGAGGTTTGGTCTTGAACAAGCAGGATCTGGTAGGGTAGAGGTGACGGTTAAAAACTATTTAGCCGCTATAAATTCAGCGCTTTTTGCAGCATTTCACGGTTTACCCGCCCGAAAAATATTTGTGTGACAACGCCTTGTGCCGAAATGATGACCGTATAAGGCAACACCCCCTTATGATTACCCAACGTCTCGGCCAGTGGCATGCCATCATTCTCGGCAATCAGCAGTGGATAACTCACCGGCGTGCTTTCTACAAACTCGTGTACGGCAGCGGCCTCATCAATCGCCAGCCCCAGCACTGCAATCTCTGGGTGAGCGCTGGCCAGCGCTGAGATTTCCGGCATTTCTTCTCGACAAGGCTCACACCAGGTCGCCCAAAAATTCAGGATTAGCGGCTTGCCCTTAAATTGTGCCAGCGGATAATCTTTGCCAGTATGATCCGGCAATGTGCTTGCCCATAGCGCAGCCACTTCAGTCTCACCAGGCAATGATGATTCCGTGGCCATAAACTGGTGACGATTCAAATATAACCAGCGGAAGCCGCTACCAAGCACCACGATCAATAATACCGTCATGACAATACGGGCAACATTACGCATGGGGTGATGCCTCCGTAGAACTTAATTTAAGTGCCCGCACACTGCGCGCAAAACGTTCAGCATCCTGATAGCCTTTAATCACAGGGGATAGCGCCTGGCCTTGTGCATTAAAAAAGACGATCCCAGGTGGGCCAAACAATTCAAATCGCTTCAGTAAGGCGGCATCTTCTGGATTGTTATCAGTCACATCAGCCTGTAACAACAGCACACCTTTCAATTCAGAGCGCACAGCAGGATCACTAAATACGAACTGCTCATACTCTTTACAAGAAACACACCAATCGGCATAAAAATCCAGCATCACTGGTTGACCGGCGGTTTGTACACGTTGCTGAAGTTCCTGCAAGTTATGTACCCGCTGGAAAGCCAATGGCTGCATGTTGGCCGACTTGCCTGTCGTCAGGTTTTGCAGCGGCTGCAAGGGAGAGCGAGCCCCAGACCAGGCACCAATCAACAAAGCGACACCATACAGCAAAAGCATGAGTGCGAAACCCTTAAACAAGCGCTGTAGAGTAGTTGCGGTTGCAGGTAATGGATCAATGGCTCGCAAATAAATGGCAGGTACAATACAAATTGCCGCCCACAATATGAATTGCAATGCGACGGGTAAGATCGGGCTAACAATCCAGATGGCTACCCCCAACATGAGCACACCAAACAGGCGGCGAATCGTATTCATCCACTCACCAGCTTTAGGCAAAATGGTTCCTGCCGATGCGCCAATCAATAACAGTGGCACACCCATCCCCAGCGACAGGGAAAACAATGCTACCGCCCCCAAGGTCACATCATGGGTTTGGCTGATATATAGCAACGCGCCGGCCAATGGCGCTGCAACACAAGGACTGATTACTAACGCCGAAATCGCCCCCATCAGAAAGTCGCTGAACAAATGCCCGCCCTTAAAGCGGTTGCTCCAGTTAAAAAAGTAATTCTCAACAGCGCTTGGCAACTTCAACTCATAAAAGCCAAACATGGAGAAAGAGAGCACCACAAAAATCAGGGCGCCAGCAATTAATGCTGCTGGCGTTTGCAAGGCATTACTCAGCAGTTGCCCGGACAATCCAGCTGCAACGCCAGCCAGCGTGTAAGTCAGACACATGCCCAAGGTATAAGCCAATGACAGCGTAAATGCTTTGCCACGCGACACATGCGCATTTTTACCAACAATAATGCCAGACAAAATCGGGATCATCGGAAACACACAAGGCGTAAATGCCAACAGCAGGCCAGCACCAAAGAAGCCCGCCACAATCTGCCACCAATGGCCGGAGGCCAGTAACTTACCGGAAAACTCTTCTTCAGCCTGAACGCTGGTCTCTTGATCAGCAATCGCCAGGTTATTCGTCGTTGAACTTGAAGTGACAGCACCCAATTCCAACGACTTGGTTTGCGGCGGATAGCACAAGCCTTTTTCACTACAGCCCTGATAACGTACCTTTATCGTAGCAGGCGCCGTGCCACTAAAAGTCACCTCCGCTAGGGTGTCATGATGAAACACTTGCTGTTCACCAAAGTTAGGATCATCTTTGGTTTCACCGGCAGGCAGCGCGATGTTAGCGGTGCCATCCACTGGTGAAACCAGCTGTATGCGATCACGGTAGAGATAATGACCTGGCGCAACAATAAATTTAAGTTGTGCATGATTGGCATCCACCAATCCGGCCTCTACTTTAAATGCCTGATCAACTGGCAAAAACTCTTCTGAATCACTGTCAGTGAACAGCTTGGAGAATTGCGACTCCGCCTGTGCGGGCAACACGCTCAGCCACATCATCGCCAGCATGACCCAGCATCTCATCCATATGGTTATCAACAAATTACTCCTGCAGCAAAGTCTCAGCCGTTACCCATGCCAAATATTCTGGCAAACCCTCGTTCACATGGATACCTACAATCTCTGGAAGTTCATAAGGATGCAGCATCCGAAGCTTAGTCTCACAGGCGGCATATCCCTTACAACTGGTTTTAATGGTCAAGCCAACCTCTTCGGCACGCTCCACTTTTCCTTGCCATTGATAAATCGAGGTGACAGGGCTTGAAATATTGACACATGCCGCCAACTTCTCTGTAACCAGCGTTTGAGCAATATGCTCGGCACATGCCCTGTTCGGCACATGCGTAAACACGATTATAATTTCCTCTTTTGGCGTCATCGGCGCTGAGTCACCAACAGGATTCTGACATGCGTTTTTTCATCTTTGCTATTCTACTGGCTTTTCCGTTTCTGGAGATAGCCGTCCTGATCGAACTCTGTCAGCGCTATGGCTGGTGGGTCTTGGTGTATTTGGTCATCATCGGCTATCTGGGACTCAAATTGATTCGCAGCGAAAAAGATCTCATTGCGGCACGTATGTTCCAGCAAATGAGCGCCGGTGGCAATCCAGTTTCAGCCTTGCTCTCAACTGCCCGTAATATGTTTGCCGGGGTATTGTTACTGATTCCAGGGGTCATTAGTGATGCGCTGGCTGTTATCCTGTTACTGATCCCAACCAAGAATCCAGGCTTGGGGAAAAGTGGCCAGAACAATGGTACGTATTATCAAACAAGTGCCAATGACGAGGTGATCGAAGGTGAATTTACCGAAGTCAAAGAAACCAAAGCGGCGGATAATGTCGTTCACTTGCCACGCAAGGACTAATTTCAAAGAAAACATTAGCTTATGAATCGTGTCTTGATTGAAAACAGCGGCCACACTTTCGACGTGCGGCCCAGCCAAACGGTCCTAGAAGCCGCCATTGAGGCTGGCATCAATATGCCATACGGCTGTCGTAATGGTGCCTGCGGTGCCTGTAAAGGCAAAATCCTGACGGGTAAAGTCATGCATGACGACTATCAAGGCAACGCTCTCACCGATGCCGAGCTGGCAGCAGGGCAAGCTTTGTTCTGTTGTGCCAGACCGCTGGAAGATCTGGTCATTGAATGTCGCCAGATCGACATGGTGCAAGGTATCAAACCACGTATCTTACCCGTCCGCGTACAAAACAAAGAGCAGTTCGGTGACGATGTCATGGTGCTGCATTTACAACTGCCAGGCACCGAGCAGCTCTCCTTTATGGCAGGACAATATGTCGAATTCCTGCTTAAAGATGGCCGTCGCCGCGCGTTCTCAATCGCCAATGCACCGCATGAAAAAGGCTTTCTTGAGCTGCATATCCGCAAAATTGCGGGTGGTCACTTTACCGAACAAGTTTTTAACGAGATGCCCGTCAAAACGATCCTGCGCATCGAAGCTCCTCTTGGCAGCTTTTTCCTGCGCGAACAAAATGAAAAACCCATCCTCATGGTGGCTGGCGGCACCGGCTTTGCACCGGTTAAAGGCATGATAGAACACATGATTTTCAACCAGATCCAACGCCCGGTATATCTCTACCGTGGCGCGCGACAAGTTGGCGACTTGTATATGGATGAGCTCTGCCAACGCTGGGCGCAATTTATGCCCAATATTCAATATATTCCAGTGATCTCAGATGGCAAAGAGGGAGATGGCTGGGATGGCCGCCGTGGCTTAGTGCATGAGGCTGTTTTGGAAGATCATGCCGATTTGAGTGGATTTGAAGCTTACGTGTGTGGCGCACCGGGCATGGTGGATATTTCGAAAGAGACGTTTGTGAAGCAAGGCCTACCAGAAGAAGAATTTTAT
>DATMSK010000147.1:0-4730 GCA_035565395.1 Methylophilus sp.
GCAGCGCCACTTTTTCCGGAACGATATCCAAAGCAATAACTTCATTTTTTTGCGCTAACAAAACCGCAAGCGATAAGCCTACATACCCCGTACCAGCAATAGCAATTTTCATAGGAACAGCTCACAAAATACTAACAATAATATTTTCATAGGCAATAACAGCCAAACTAAATCTTCAAATAACAATGACAATATCAAGTATTCATAAAATTCAGTAAAATTCTAGTTTAATTAGTGATGTGCAATGCAATCGCACCTAACATTTCTTCTGTCCAGTCCAAACGCAAGCAATTCAGCACCCGCACATCGTCCATCCCGCGTAGCCATGTGAGTTGACGCTTGGCCAGTTGACGTGTGGCATACACGCCATGCTCTCCCAGCGTGGGTAGGTCAATATCACCATTCAGATATTGCAGCACCTGACGATAGCCGACGCAACGCATGCTGGGACTTTCGATTGTCAGTTGTGGGTAATCAGCCAATAGCGTTTTAACTTCATCCACAAAGCCCTGTTTAAGCATAAGTTGGAAGCGTTCAGCGATCCGTTGATGTAACACACTGCGGTCACTTGGCATCAACGCCAGTTTAAGGATATTAAACGGCAACGAGACTTTTGTTGATTGCGCACGCAATACGCTCATGGGCTTGCCGCTGATGCGATAGACTTCTAGCGCCCGCTCAATCCGCTGGGAATCGGTGGTATGTATTTTGGCGGCAACGGTTGGATCTATGCTGGCTAATTGGGCATGCATGGCTGGCCAACCAACGGCCTGTGCTTCTGCTTCAATTTGGGCGCGAATGGCGGCATCTGCTTCTGGCAAATCACTCAACCCATGCTGCAAGGCATTGAAATAGAGCATGGTACCACCGACCAACACCGGGACACGTTCTTTGGCTGTTGCAGCATGCATTAGCGCCAATGCATCTTTGGCAAATTGTGCTGCGGAATATTGCTCCAGCGGAGTAATAAGATCAATTAAGTGATGTGGCGCCAGACGCAAGGTTTCAGCATCAGGCTTGGCGGTGCCTATATCCATGCCCCGGTAAACCAGTACGGAATCCACACTGATAATCTCAACCGGTAAGCGCTCTGCCAATGCTATTGTTGCTGCCGTTTTGCCGCTGGCAGTGGGGCCCATTAAAAATATGGCTGGCGGCAATACAGGCTGACGATTAGTCATACAACACTCAACAACAAAACAGACGAAAAATGATCAATAAAAATGGTTTGGATTAGTCGTATTTGACATAGCTGAACCGCAAGTCTCCTTGCGGTGTGCCTTCCAGGGCTGATCCTGCTTGTAATTGTGGCTGCCATTGCACGACCTCTTCAATTTTGCGCGCCAGCTCGATATCTTTCATGGTGATGCCTTTGGCGCTATGTGTGCAAAGTTTCACTATGACAAACGCGTAGGAAACGGTGAGATCAGGATGGTGCCAGGCCGCCTCAGCGAGGTGTCCCACAGTATTCACCACCATGAGCGTGCCCTTCCAGCTGTTGGTTTTATATTTACGGCGTATCCAGCCCTCTTCATACACCCAGTGCGGCAATGACTCAGAAAAATGTTGTTGAATTTCCTGCTCGGTGAGTACTTGGTCGGTCATGGCAGACTCCTGATCATTGTTTTGAAAGGCTACCAGTATACTCCAGTGACGCCAGTGCACTCACTATGAATAGGGCGCCTACTCTGCTAAAGCTTCACACATAGCCGTGATCACGGTAAGGTCTGCACTGGTGCCAGGATTGAGCTTTTGCTCCTTGAGCACATGATCCCACTTTAGTAATTCAGGCAGGTAATGTTTAGGATTTTCCAAGGCAAGAAAGGCTTGGTAATGCATCTGTGCCGTCTGCTGAACGCTACCAGCCATTGCCGCCCCATATTTACGCGCAATGTGGCTATCAGGAAAAGTGGATAGCCAATATAAGTAAACACCCGTCAGTGCCCAGGCTGGACGCTCCCAGCGCCTCATAAGCTCTCGGTAAAGTGGCAACGCTGCAGAAAAGATGGTGGCATAGCCATCGACATATTGGCGTGCAACCATATCTTGCGCGCTGGCCAGACGCATCGCCTCTAACAAATCAATCTGTGGCGCTTCTGATAAATCATGTTCTTGGCGCTGCCCCATGCCAGCCGGGTTCACCAGCCTGATACCTTGATACACGCAGGCTGCATCAGCAATGGTGGTTTGCTGTAGCACTTGTTGCAAACCATATTGCAATGGTTGTTGCGGATAGTTTGCCCAGGCCTGGACCACTGGAGCTGCCAGTAACACAATGCCCAGATTGGTATTGCAGCCAACTTTGCCATACGTGGCGTGTAGGGCGTCTAAAATACGCTGCCCCAGAGAACGTACGCCAAAAACTTGGTCATCACATAAGGCCGGTGCAGATACCTCAGCACTGTGAATAAAGTCTTGGACCTGCATGCCATGCCCATCCGCAAAAACATGTACATTGCCGGGCTTCAGTGCCTCAAGCTCTGCCAGGCAGGCATTCAAGTAGGCTTGTTGTACAGAGATGATCATCACCAATATTTAAAGCTTAGCCAATATTAAAGTTTCGTCAGGCGCAACAGATCATTGACCAGCACATCAGCGATTTCAACCGAGGTGATACTTTGCAAACCCCGCCAGGCAGGGATGCTGTTGACCTCAATCACCCATAACTTGCCATGCTTGTCGCGCATGATATCGACTCCGGCATAATCAATATTGATCGCCTGCGCAGCCTTGACACCAAGCGAGGCGACATCAGGTTCATCACAAGCAGTACATTTCGCACCTCGGGCTACGTTGTGCAGCCAACCGTCACCTTGTCGCTTCATGACAGCCACCGGCTCACCGCGCACGACAAATACACGGTAATCATGCTGATGCAGACCACACTCAATTTTTTCTTGCAGATAGTACACACCATCGACAAACGGATCTTGCGGTAAGGCAAATTGTTGCGGATCGATTAAACGCACGCCTTTGCCCTGGGAACCAAACAAGGGCTTGATGACTAGTGACTTCCCGGCATCCATTGCCTGCTGCATCAATGAATGCGCCACTCCACGATGCTCGCATATCCAGGTCGAAGGTGTCGCAACCCCCTGCTCTGCCAGCAACTGGCTGGTTAAACCTTTATCTACGGTAATTTCGATTGCACGCGCCTGATTGTAAATGATCATGCCCTGACGTTGCAGGGTATGCAGGATATTCATACGCGTAATAATTTGCTGTGTTGTGCCAGCGGCCACCCCCCGCACAAAGGCGATGGGTGCGCTCTGCATCAAACCCGGGATATGTACTGTTACCTGCTGTTCGATAATACTGACATGGCAGCTATCCAGTGACACCATCAATGCTTGCCAGCCACGCCGCGCAAATGCCTGCGCCAGGCTTTGTCCGTGCCAGCCACCCGCTTGGGCGACTTCGTCGGTAAAGATAGGAACAACCTTCATATCCACTCTAAAATAATGACGCGGGAACCGTGCATCAGATGCATTGTATCCCGCGCAAAAGTGTCTTTAATTAACTTTAAACTCAGCTACCAAATGATTGATTCAAAAGGTCTTCATTGAACTTCCCAGCAAAGAAAGTACGGCCGGATTTTAAGTTGGTCACGCTCACCTTGGCCGGTGAGAACAGCATGGGGTCAATTTGGTAAAAGTCCATATTGACGGCTTTGAATACCTCGGCAAACGGGCGGCCATAATCTTTAGATGCAGAGGAAGGTAACTGCTTGGCCAACTGTTCGGCGGCGGCGTCATCCACATTGACAAATAGCTGGACAAAGCCACCAAACAGAATCGCATCATTGGTGCGGCCCATCCCCACAATGAAGTCTGGTGAGGGAGGCGGTACCGGGGCTACGCCATAACCATCCACAATCGCGTTCAAGTCAAAATGCAAGGTATGGCATTTATGCAGTGCGACTTCCAGCACGCGTGCCGTAACTTGCAACGAACCAGCCACGCTACGGGTGGGTGTCAGGATAAAAGTCAGTTGATTGGCGGGCAATCCGGTATCACGGGCCACTTTTTCAATCACCTGAACAGGAGGTACCTTATCGGTTTCCAGCACCAGAACCGTTTGTTCGCCTTTGTCTCTGTAGTTAATGTCTTTAAATACGTCTTCACGCTGAGCAATCGAGCGTGCCGGGCCGCTGCCCAATGAGAAAAATTTCTCATGCGACAAGGCCCAACCAGCATACTGGCTGCCCAGGCAGGCAATGACAGGTTGGGTAGCCGTCACGACAACACTGAATGGCCAGTGCGCAAATTGCGGCACTTGCTGCAATGCCACTTTACCTAAACCACCCATGCAAATTTCGGCGATAATACGCCCCGCTTCCAGGCCACCAGCGGCCTGGATCCCTGCATCCACTATCGTGGCGCCTGTTTCATGCGTATACACCGCACAGCCCAAGGCCGGCGCGTTTGCGATCAGGTGCGCCACCAGTGGTGCGCTATAGTGCTGAACGCTAATGGATGTTGAATTCGATGCGGTCACAGACATAAGTCCCCCATAATTTCTCTAATCGTGTTTTTTTGTTCTGCAAAGCCTGTCGCACTTCGCTATCTGAGTCCCCTGCTGCATACATGCTGCAAAAGGGTTGCCCTGTGGCAATCGTGCCACCACTGGGCCGGTCTTCCAGCCAGTCAGGAAAATCCAGCTGGCTTAAATCAATCTCTTGCCGTGCATACGCAATACAATGACTGGCATGCGCTTTCTGCCGCGGGAAC
>DATMSK010000148.1:0-4351 GCA_035565395.1 Methylophilus sp.
TCATAGAACGCTCCACCGGCACCTGGGCGTTAGTGTTTCTGCTGTTGTCGTTAAGTATCACGCCGTTAAGGCACTGGACCAGACAGGCATGGCTGATTGCCGTGCGCCGTTTATTGGGATTGTGGATGTTTGCCTATGCCTGCCTGCATGTGACCAGCTATGTGTGGCTGGATTACCAGTTTGACTGGCTAAATATTGTAAAAGACATTATCAAGCACCCTTATGTGCTCGTGGGGGCCGCGGCATTACTTTTGACACTGCCATTAGCCGCGACCTCAAACCAGAAAGCAATCAAGCTACTTAAGCAGCGTTGGAAAAGCCTGCACGCGCTGGTTTATGCCATCGGCGTATTGGTGTTATTGCATTATTGGTGGCTGGTGAAAAAGGATGTCACCGAACCAGTTATATACAGCATCATTTTTGCTGTACTCATGCTTTTCAGATGGCAGCACAGTTGGAAAAATGATTCGATACATCCCATATTGTGAAAATGGTTGTCATGAGTGAAAAGCCATAAAGGCCTGTTTCCATCAGCAATTGTCACATCTTTGTGACGATCGGCCCTGACAGTTGTTAATGTCTGCGCTATCAAGTTCCTTTGTCTTGACATCACATGGCTTTTTAGACACATTACGAAGAATATAAAGTGAGCAGTCAACATGATTGACTCCCAACTAAAATTATTCGGGGGTGTAGCATCTTAACAACCGGCAGGCAGAGGGTGCCTATGCGTCGGCAGTTAGATTGTGCACTGCGGTTGTGAAAGTATGCGATGTCTACAGTAAATCTACTGCCAAATGCAGTTGTTTTGGCAAGTCCTGCCTTGAGTGCGACGTTTGAAAAGTGGCAGGCACAGGTTAATTCTTCCGGTTTTTATATTGCAGCAGAAACGGATAACACAGGACATTGCCTCTCTGTGTTAGCCAGCCAGTCACCTGAACCAGTTCGTGACCTGTGGGCTTACTTGCCTGTTGAGGCACGCGACCCGATCCGGGCAATCCTGTCTCCACCTTCTACTGAGATCAAACAGCGCACGTTGCATATTGCATGTCACGATAGTCAGCATCGCTGGCTGGAGTGCTGCGTCTATTATTTCGGGCTCGACACTGGCGGTCATCGCAGCCTGTTGTTGGTCCGGGAAACAACAAGTGAGCATCAATCAGCCACCGTATTGCAGCAGGAAAAGTTACGCGCAATGGCTTATGAGCGTATTAAATTTTCCATTCTTGAGTTGATCCTGAAAGAACAGGATGCAGTACGGATTTTAGAAAAGATGGTGCATGATATAGAAAGCCTGCACACGGATGTCTATTGCGCCATTGTGCTTACCAGGAACCTGGGTAAACTGGTGCAAACAGTCATCGCGCCTTCCTTACCCCAGGCAATGCTGCATACCTTGCGGCAGTTACAAGTTGAGGCTGGCAATGGCTCACTGGCAACTGCCATTGCCACCAGGCAACGTGTCATCATCGAAAATGTCATGACGCATCCTTACTGGATCAACCACCGTGAAGCCGCGCTGGTTTCCAATATACAGGCAGGCTGGTCAGAACCGATTTTGAGTGCGGAGGGGGAAGTCCTCGGCGCTTTCGCTATTTACTACCGTAAACCGCAGACACCTAGCGTGCTTGAGCAATCCATGATAGAGCAGGCGGCCAAACTGGTCAGTATCGTGCTGGACCGCCATTTATCTCAAGAGTCTATCCAAAACCTGGCATACCTTGAGCTTGTCACAGGCTTACCCAATCGCAGGCAGGTGTATGAAATCCTGCATCAGCTGCGTACGCAACACGCCAGCGAAAACTATTGGGGGGTCGTATATATAGACCTGGATCACTTTAAATGGATTAATGAGGCCCATGGCCATGCCGCCGGTAACAGCTTATTGCAGCAAGTGGCTGAACGTTTGCAAAAAGTCGTCGAGCCACATTTTATTGCTTGTATGGGAGGTGACGAATTTGTCGTATTGCTTTCAGGACTTGCGCCGCAGGCAGATAAGGCATTGCAGCAGGTATGGGCTATGCAGCGTAAGCTGCAAAAAGTATTTGATCGCCCATTCAAGGTTGCTGGACAAAAGCTATCCATGACGGCCAGCATGGGCCTATGCAGCTTTGATGCCATGAGCGCAGAAAAAACGGACTATGTAAAAGCCGCTGATATCGCGATGCATAAAGCGAAGCAGGCTGGGCGTAATCATGCCTGTCTTTACGAGCAGGGGATGCAAACCGAAATTGCAACGCAGGTCATGCTGGAAACTGAGCTCCGTGAGGCCATTGCGCAGCAACAATTCCGGTTATATTACCAGGTGCAGGTCGACCATACCGGCCGGCCATTTGGTGCTGAGGTCTTATTAAGATGGCATCACCCGCAGCGCGGTGTGATTTCGCCTGTGCAATTTATCTCGGTAGCAGAAACAAGTGGTCTCATCATTGAAATGGGAATGTGGGTATTAGATCAGGCGTGTGCACAAATTGCTGCCTGGCAACTATCGCCCAAAACCAGGGAGCTCAGCCTGTCTGTTAATATCAGCGCACGCCAATTTAGGCAGGCCAATTTTGTGGCCATGGTTAAAGCTTGTATTCAGCGTCACCAGATTAACCCCAATGCCTTACGTCTGGAGCTCACCGAGAGCTTGTTACTGGAAAATGTGGATGATGCCGTGCACATCATGGAAGAGTTAAGCCAATTTGGCATTCAGTTTTCACTGGATGACTTTGGCACAGGCTATTCTTCTCTGCAATACCTGAAAAAACTGCCGCTATACCAGCTTAAAATTGACCGGTCGTTTGTGCGGGATATCGTCACTGACAGCCATGACCGCACCATCGTACGTACCATTATCGCCATGGCACAAAGCATGTATCTTAGCGTGATTGCTGAAGGTGTAGAAACACAAGAGCAGATGGAGCTGCTGCTGAATAATGGATGCCGACGTTACCAAGGCTTCCTGTTTGGACAGCCGATGCCGATTGCGTCATTTGAGCAGTGGTTACAACACGCGCTGGTTTAATGCGGGTGCTCACCGGACCCTTGCTGTATCGGGCTGGCACTGCTTGCTTTATCTGCTAAACCCGGCTCGGTTTCGACACTACCAGGGGTGATCTCTTGCCGGTTAGCAATATTGCTGGTTAGTTGTGCGCTGCTTTCGGCCGTTAAAATACGTATCGTCACCCGGGTATTCAGTGCTTGTGCCAGCTCATTATCGCTGCTTGAAACGGGTTTTGTTTCAGCCAGGCCAATGGCAGATAAACGTTTACTGGCAACCCCTTGTGCGACCAGGCTGGCTGCGATGTGCGCTGCTTGAGCAGCGGTCAATTCCCAGCGTTTGGTTTCTGCATCCGATTGCCCGCTAAATACCTGTTTGTCGCTATGACCTTCAACTTGTATGGTCCGATACTCGTTTTTCAGTGGCTCACTGATCGCATTCAAAACCGTGCTTGCCTGCGGGGAGTAAGTCGCCTGGTTGCCATTGAATAATAGGTTACTCTGGATATCCATTTCTATACCGAGGTCAGACTGAAACACGCTGATCAGTTTTTGCTCAATCCAGGGCGCAAGGATATTGGCCATGTGCTGACCAAGTGCGCGCACCTTTTCCTGGTCACGCTGTTTCTTTTCCTGATATAGATAGCTTAATGGCAGGGGTTTAAGTACAGAACTCTGGTTCTGCAGGGTCATTTGTGTTTGCGCATCTAGCGATGTGGTTTGCCCCGGCTTGCCCTGAAAGGCGGTGACCACGGCATCAGACAATGCACGGTATTTATTCAGGTTGATGGTCGAAGTCGCATACATCACCACAAAAAAGGCGAATAGCAGGGTGATAAAGTCGGCATAAGAGATCAGCCAACGTTCATGGCTTTCATCTTCATCATCCAATGGCCTGCGTCTGTACATTATGTTTCCCGTAGATGCAGGTATGACTCCAGGCGCTCGCTTACCAGTTTAGGATTGTCACCGCGGGCAATGGAGACCCAAGCATTCAGCAACATTTCCCGTCTGGACATTTCATGCTGGATATGGCCCTTGAGTTTGTTTGAAATCGGTAAAAATACCAGGTTTGCCAAGGCAACCCCGTAAATGGTGGCAACGAATGCCACAGCGATACCGCTACCAATTTTGGCAGGATCAGACAGGTTTTCCATGACATGGATCAGGCCCAGGACTGCACCCAAAATGCCAACTGTAGGCGCATAGCCCCCAGCTGCAGACCAAATTTTTGCTGCTTCACGTTCTTGCAGTTCATAGTAATACATATCAATGGCACAGACTTCACGGATGCGGTCAGCAGGCGTGCCATCTACCAGTAGTTGCAACCCTTTACGCAGAAAAGGATCTTGTTCGCGCTTGATAT
>DATMSK010000149.1:0-4711 GCA_035565395.1 Methylophilus sp.
GTCACTGCAAGCCGCCGAGTTGTTAAATGCTTCTTATGATGTGACGCGGGAATTCTATAAAGACTTTAACCCGGCTTTTGTGCAGTACTGGAAAGAAAAAACCGGGGAAACGGTGACCATCAACCAGTCACATGGCGGCTCGACCAAACAGGCACGTTCAGTAGTCGATGGTTTGCCTGCGGATGTGATTACCATGAACCGCAGTGCGGACATTGATATCCTGGCGCAAAAAGGAAAATTGATCCCGGCTAACTGGCAGACGCGTTTGCCGAATAACAGTGTGCCTAGTGCTTCCCCAACCGTTTTTTTAGTCCGCAAAGGTAACCCTAAACAAGTGAAAGACTGGGATGACCTGGTGCGTCCCGGCGTGACTTCAGTGATTCCTAACCCAAAGACGTCTGGCAATGGTAAATTCAGCTACCTCGCCGCCTGGGGCTATATCACGCACAAAGGGGGCGATGCCACCAAAGCCCGCCAGTTTGTGACTGAGCTATTTAAGCATGTGCCTGTACTGGATACCGGTGGTCGCGGTGCAACTACCACTTTTGCCCAACGCGAAATTGGCGATGTGCTGGTGACTTTTGAGAACGAAGTCTACTTGCTGCAAAAAGAGCTGGGTGAGGATAAATATGAGGTGGTGTATCCCTCTGTCACGGTGTTGGCTGAAAACCCGGTCGCGCTGGTAGACAAAGTAGTTGATAAAAAAGTCACACGCAAAGTCGCGCAGGCTTACCTGGAGTTCCATTTTTCACCACAAGGCCAGGCGATTGCTGCCAAGCATTACTTGCGTCCGCAAGTGACTGAAGTGGCACAACCCACATTCAAGAAGCTGAATACATTTACGGTCAAACAAGCGTTTGGCAGCTGGCACGAAGCTGAAAATACCCATTTTAGCGATGGCGGCATTTTCGACCAGATTTATCAGAAATAGCCGTTGCATCGCAGGAAGGAATCATCATGACACAACGTCAACCTAACCAGGAGCCACAGCACGTCATACAGCTACGTGCAGAATTAAAGCAGGCACTGTCGCTGGACCTGGAGGAGCTGGGGCTGCTGGAAGCCAGTTCGGGCGAATATGAGAGCACCTTTATCGGCGTGCACCTCAAAACCGCTTTCCAGCCGATTTATGATGCCAAACAAGGAGATATCTATGGCTACGAAGCCCTGATCCGCCCATCCTTGTTTGGTACGCTGGGCAGCACGCCAGAGTTCGCATTCACCTATGCCGAGCAATCGGGCAAGCTGGTGCAGTTTGACCGAGTATGCCGCTCGCAACACGTGCTGAACTACCGCGCCATCCATCAGGAAAACGGCTTGCTGTTTTTGAACGTGCATCCCAAGTTGTTGCTGGAAGTCAGTGCACACGGCAAGGTGTTTGAGCAGATTTTACATAAGTATTCTGTACCCACGCATAGGGTCGTGCTGGAGATTAATGAGTCCTTGATCGAGCAGGATAAACACCTGATTTCAGCCATTGAGAACTATCGTTCACTGGGTTACCGCATTGCGTTTGACCATGTAGGAGGCCACCAAAGCAAGTTATACCGCTTATGGAACGCACATCATGACTACATCAAGTTCGACGTGTCCGTGATCCACCAGGCGGCGCAACAGCCTGCGTTGGCCAAAGCCTTGAAAGGCTTGGTGTCTACGGTGCAGGACTTAGGCAGTATCCCGGTGATTTTGGGCATCGAAACCCAACAGCAACTGGATATTGCGATTGCGTCTGGTGCGACGGTGTTGCAGGGCAACTTGCTTGCAGTGCCGGTGGTGGCCAAAGTGATTAATGACCAGTACCAGCACCGCTCACCAAAAGTGGCGTAATTCTTATTTTTAATATAACGGGCGCTTATAAATTAATGATTATTTATTCTTTAATGAGTTAAAAGAATAAGGCTATATTAGCGCCTGTCTAACTGGTTACCATACATCATGGCATCACATAAAAAGAAACATTTACTTCCCGGCTACGGGCTGTCACTAGGGGTGACACTGGTTTATTTAAGCCTGATTGTATTGATTCCCTTAGCCGCGGTTTTCTTACGCACCACCGAATTAAGCTTTCATGAGTTTTGGGCAGTGGTCACCACTCCTCGCGTGGTTGCAACTTACAAACTCACCTTTGGCGCTTCCTTCCTCGCCGCGGTCATCAACCTGGTGTTTGGTTTGCTGACGGCATGGGTGTTGGTGCGCTACCAGTTTGTGGGTAAAAAAATCCTCGATGCCCTGGTGGACCTGCCATTTGCCTTGCCGACCGCAGTGGCCGGTATTGCACTCACGGCGATTTATGCCCCTAACGGTTGGTTAGGGCAATGGCTGGAGCCTCATGGCATTAAAGTCGCTTTTACACCGTTGGGTGTCGTGGTGGCGCTGACCTTTATCGGCTTGCCGTTTGTGGTGCGTACCGTGCAGCCTGTGCTCGAAGACTTCAGTGCCGAAGCTGAAGAAGCCGCTGCCAGCCTGGGTGCCAACCGCTGGCAAACGTTTTACAAAATCATTCTGCCAGCCATCTGGCCTGCGCTACTCACCGGTTTTTCATTGGCGTTTGCCCGTGCAGTCGGTGAGTACGGGTCAGTGATTTTTATCGCCGGCAATATGCCTATGATCTCCGAGATTACGCCGCTGATGATTATTACCAAGCTGGAGCAATACGACTACGCCGGAGCCACAGCCATTGCGGTAGTGATGCTAGTGATTTCATTCGTATTGCTCTTGCTGATTAACTTGTTGCAGTGGTGGAGCAATCATCGCCATGGCAATAAGTAATTAAGTTACGCACTCGATATTTAATTGAATAGAACATTTATGCATACCACACAATTTCAACAATACCAGGGCAAGGTCGCTTCCAAACGCGCCACATCAGAGCCAGCATGGGTGCGCTGGAGCTTGATCGGACTGGCGCTCGCATTCCTTGGACTGTTTTTACTGGTGCCACTGGCAGCTGTATTTGCTGAGGCCTTGCGTAAAGGTTGGGGCGTTTACCTGGCCGCAATTACTGAAGCAGATGCTTTATCAGCCATGAAGCTGACGCTGATTGCGTCAGCCATTTCCGTGCCATTGAATCTGGTATTCGGCGTAGCTGCAGCCTGGGCAATTACCAAATTTGATTTTAAAGGCAAAAGCTTCCTCATCACTTTGATTGACCTGCCATTCGCCGTCTCACCCGTGATTGCCGGTTTGATTTTTGTGCTGATCTTTGGCCTGCAAGGCTGGTTTGGAGAATGGCTGATTGATCATGACCTGAAAGTGGTCTTTGCGGTACCTGGTATTGTACTGGCCACCATTTTTGTGACCTTCCCATTTGTCGCACGCGAGCTGATTCCACTCATGCAGGCACAAGGCAAGGAAGAGGAGGAGGCTGCGCTGGTGTTAGGGGCTTCCGGCTGGAAAATGCTGTGGCATGTGACCTTGCCTAACGTGAAGTGGGGGCTGATTTATGGCGTGATTTTGACCAATGCCCGTGCCATGGGCGAGTTTGGTGCGGTGTCTGTGGTGTCTGGCCATATCCGCGGCCTGACCAACACCATGCCGCTGCATGTCGAAATTTTATACAACGAATATAACTATGCTGCCGCGTTTGCTGTTGCTTCATTGCTGACGCTGCTGGCCTTGGTAACCCTGGTTTTAAAAACATATGTCGAATGGCAGGCTTCACGCGATGCTGCCCATCAGGAAAAGGAAGTGACGGCTTAATATGAGCATTACCATACAACAGATTAATAAAGGCTTTGGCCAGTTTAGCGCACTGCGCGATATCAACCTGCAAGTGCCATCCGGCGAGCTGGTCGCGTTGTTGGGGCCTTCTGGGTGCGGAAAAACCACCTTGTTGCGCATTATTGCAGGCCTGGAAACGCCAGATAACGGCCAGGTATTGTTTGATGGCGTAGATACGACCCATGCCGATGTCCGTGAGCGCCAGGTAGGCTTTGTGTTCCAGCATTACGCCCTGTTCCGTCACATGACCGTGTTTGAAAACGTAGCATTCGGCCTGCGTGTGCGCCCCAAAGAATCACGTCCATCCAACGCCGAGATCAAGAAGCGCGTGCATGACCTACTTAAACTGGTCCAGCTTGATTGGCTGGCTGATCGTTACCCACCCCAACTCTCAGGTGGCCAGCGCCAGCGTATCGCCCTGGCACGTGCCTTGGCAGTAGAACCAAAAGTGCTGTTGCTCGACGAGCCGTTTGGCGCACTCGATGCCAAAGTGCGTAAAGACCTGCGCCGCTGGTTGCGCCGTTTGCATGATGAGTTGCACGTGACTAGCGTGTTTGTTACGCACGACCAGGAAGAAGCGCTTGAAGTGGCCGATACCATCGTCGTGATGAACCATGGCCAGATTGAGCAGGTGGGCTCACCCCAAGCGGTGTATGACCAACCCGCCACGCCGTTTGTGTATGAGTTTTTGGGCAATGTAAACGCCTTTGAAACCCCGCAAGGCAAAGGTTTTGTGCGCCCTTATGAAATTGCCGTGAGTCGAGAGGCAGATGCCAATAGCATTCCTGGTGCTCTGACTTATGTCCACTCGGTTGGCTCGCTGGTGAGACTGGAAATCAAGCGTACAGATAACGAGCAATATGTAGATGTGGAGTTGGGGAGAGAGCAGTTTAACCTACTCGATTTTAAGCAGGGTGAAACGGTTTACTTGAAGCCTACACAATTGCGGGTGTTTTAGCTAATTCACTGAATAAAAAGGCGCCGCGTCAAT
>DATMSK010000150.1:0-4830 GCA_035565395.1 Methylophilus sp.
GGCGATGGTATTTATCGGCCGTCAAATAATCACCTTGCCGTTTTGTGCAAAGATTCTGCCAGTGAATAATCACCATTCATGATGGCTTGGGCAGCGGCATGTCCGCTGCGCACGGTGCCTTCTATCGTTGCCGGGTAGCGGCCTGCCACATAATCTCCGGCTAAAAACAGATGTGGAATGCCAGTCTTGATCGGGGGGCGTGATAAATCGGGGGTGCAACTAAAGGTCGCCCGTTTTTCAGTGATGATTTGTGTCCAGAGTGGGGTGGTCGATAACTGCTTACCGTACATGTCCAAGGCACGATTAATCTCCTCGATACATTGCCTGAGCAGGCTCTCTTTACCCATGTTCAGTGGTGGATGTGCGCTGATGACCACGGCCAGTAAACCAGGTTGATCGCAGCACTGCCCCCGGTCAAACACCCATTGGGCCAGTCCATGACACAATCCCATGACGACGTGAGGCAGGCGGAAGCCAGATTCAAATTGCAGGTATATCGTGGTGATTGGCTGGTAATCGAATCGCGGGATGACCAGCTCACTTTCAATCGTTTTCAGTTGATGCGGCCCGACAGCCACGACTACATCGTCAAAAGCGACCGTACTGGTCGCCGTCGAGACCAGGCAACCTGTGTCTAATGGCTGGATGGAGGTGACTGCCTGGCGCAGGTGTACCTCTGCCCCTAAATCTTGAATGGCCTGCAAGAGTGGTTGAATCAACGCAGTCGATAAATCGCCTTTAACAATCAGAAAGTCGCTGTCTTGACGGCGATGCTGGAAACTATCCTGCAGTACATTGAGAAATACTTGGGCGCTGGCTTCTGCAATCGGAGTATTGAGTGCCCCCAGACACAAGGGCTCCCACAATGTGCTGATTGCGATGGCTGTTTGCTGGCCTCGTACCAGAAGGGCTGCAACGGTGATGTCTTTTTCTAATCTAAACCCAATACGTTTTAAGTCTAGCATCCAGCGGATGGCCTGCCATTTGCTGCGCCAATCCAGTCCACGAGCAGCCAGTAAACCCCATAACAAATGGAGCGGGGCAGGCAGCCATGCAGGCGTGACTAATGACATGCGTTGCTGGCTATTGTGAGTCCAGGCATGCATATGCAAGGAGAGTGGCAGTCGCATGAAGACTTCTTCAGGCTTGAGTCTAGCTGCCTGTAGCAAGTTGAGCGTTGCGCTGTAAGCGCCTATACACAGGTGCTGGCCATTATCCAGTGTAGTGTTGCCATGAGTGACTCCGCGCGCGCGTCCTCCTGCCTGTGGTGCCGCTTCAAACACGATTACATGGTGGCCTTGCCGTAGTAACTTATGTGCCGCAGATAAGCCAGCCAGACCGGCACCAATAATGGCAATTTTTCGGCGGGAAAATGCTGGCGTTGCCATCACTTGCGATACTTAAACCAGGCGCCCAGCGCCAGCTTCAGCTTTCTAAACGGCGGCAGCATGACTTTATGGGTGAGTACCAGGTTGGGCTCAGGCTTGATTTCCTGTAGTAACGCGCGGTAGATGGCTGCCATCATCAGTCCCGGTAATTGCGGTTTGATATCTGCTTTAGGTAGCTGATTTAATGCCTTGTCATAAAACAGCTCGGCACGCTCAATCTGTCTCAGCAAGAGTGCCTGCAATGCTGGTGAGGCCTGGCTGTTGAGTAATTGTTGTTCAGTGACGCCTGCGCGCTCCATTTCATCCAATGGGATATAAATGCGTCCGCGTCTTGCATCTTCACCTACATCGCGGATGATATTGGTGAGCTGGAAGGCCATGCCCAGGTCATGCGCATATTGCAATGTTGCAGGGTCGCTGTAACCAAAAATTTGTGCGGATAGCAGCCCCACCACACTGGCAACACGATAGCAGTACAAGGCTAATTGCTCAAAGTCTGCATAACGGTTGTATTGCGTATCCATTTGCATGCCATCGATGATTTCGATGAAGTGTGCTTCTTTCAGGTCGAAGGTCTTGATCACTGGCTGCAATGCCTGTGTGACTGGGTGTTGCGGTGTCTCGTGGAACAGCCTGTGGATCTCCTGTTTCCACCAAGCCAGTTTGGTCTGGGCAATCTGGTAATCGGTACATTCGTCGACCACATCGTCCACTTCGCGGCAAAACGCATACAACGCGGTCATGGCATCGCGTTTTTCTTTAGGTAAAAACATAAAACTCAGCGTGAAGCTGGAGCCACTCTCACGGGTTTTCTGTTGGCAATATTGGTGCGGGGTCATTGTTTAAACAGGGCTTTCAACAAAATCAGCGGCCAGTCATAGGCTTTCAGGGTCGGGCGATGGTGATATATATCACCACGGCAGGATTTTAATTTATGCAGGATACGTTCGCCACCGGCAATCATCATTCGCAATTCAAATCCAATGCGGCCAGGTAATGCGCGGCCCAATGGTTTTCCTGCGAGCAGCATGCGCTCGGCACGCAGTACGTTGTGCACGAAAAAAGCCTGCCATGGTGCATCTACTCGTTGCTGATGCAAGTCCTGCTCGCTGATACCGGCAGCTTGCATTTCATCCTGGCTAAGGTAAATGCGACCGGTTTGACCATGTTTCTGCAGGTCTATGGCAATGTCCTGGTAGAAGTTGATCAATTGCAAAGCGGTGCATATCTGGTCAGACCATAACTGGTGTTGCGCGGTATCGCTACCATACAGCTGCAACATCAGGCGGCCTACCGGGTTGGCCGAGTAACGGCAATAATCCAGCACCTCGTCAAAGCTGGCATAGCGTGTTTTGACCACATCCTGTTTGAACGCGTATATCAGGTCCAGCAAGAGCTGCACGTCCAGCCGATGCGTCTTGACCACTTGTTGCAGTGCCAGAAACAAAGGTTGTGATGGCTGGATATACGCCTGAGTCAGCAATAACTCATCCTCATACGTCTGCAAGGCACGCAATCGATCAGCTTCACTGGCGTCACCTTCATCGGCGATATCATCTGCTTCACGTGCGAACTGGTAAATCACCGTGACGGCATGACGTAAATGTGCTGGCAACAGCAAAGTGGCAACCGGAAAGTTTTCGTAATGGGTGTGCGCCAGCGTCAGGCTGTCTTGCTGCTGGGCTGGCTTGGAAAAGGCTTGCATGGCTTAAGTATGCCATAAATCCGTGATACGCTTACGCCTTGCATATTAACAAGTAGTAAAGAGAACTTATGTTAGGGATTATTGGCGGCACCGGGCTGACGGCACTGGATAATTTGAATATTTCTAAACGCCTGATTGTGCGCACGCCTTATGGAGAACCTTCGCAGCCGCTGGTATTTGGCGAGATCAATGGCAAAGAAGTGGTTTTTCTGGCGCGTCATGGCGGTGGACATACCATTCCGCCGCATGCCGTCAATTACCGCGCCAATATCTGGGCACTGCATTCTGTCGGCGTGTGTGACTTGCTCTCAGTGGCAACTGTGGGCGGCATTGCCCGAAATTTAATTCCTGGCGATATGGTGTTGCCAAACCAGATTCTGGATTACACCTATGGCCGCAGCAATACCTATCATGATGGGGTGGAGTTACCCGTGCGCCATATCGACTTTACACAACCCTATTCACAAGCCATGCGTGAACGCTGTCTCAAGGCCGCAGCAGATGTAGGGTATAGCCTGGTGGATGGAGGTGTCTATGCCTGTGTGCAAGGCCCTCGATTGGAAACGGCGGCAGAGATAGACCGATACGAGCGTGATGGTGCGACACTGGTAGGCATGACAGGTATGCCAGAAGCGGCTTTGGCACGGGAGATGGGTGTCTCTTACGCCGCAATTTGCCCTGTGGCTAACTATGCGGCCGGACGCGGGGATAGTGCCCAGGCAATCCAGTTTGAGCAGGTGATGCCGTTGTTGCAGCAAACCATGGACAAGGTACGTACCGTGATCGCGCAGTATTTGTCCGATAATGATTGTTCTGTAGCTTAAACCAAAGGAATAAGCATGGCAGTGAAACCGGTATTACGCATGGGTGAACCACTGTTAAACCGCGTGGCAGACCGGGTGACTGCGTTTAATACGCCTGAATTGCATGCCTTGATCCAGGATATGCATGACACCATGACCCACATGAATGGCGCAGGGATTGCTGCGCCACAGATCGGGGTCAGCCTGCAGGTGGTGATGTTTGGCGTGGGAGCAAACCCACGTTACCCAGATGCTGAAGAAGTGCCTTTCACTATTCTGATTAATCCCGAGTTGACGCCGGTGGACCAGGTAGAAGAAGAGGGCTGGGAAGGGTGCCTGTCTGTGCCTGGCATGCGTGGCCTGGTTCCACGCTACCAGCATTTGCATTACCGGGGTTTTGACCCACAAGGAAATATCATTGACCGCACTGTGAGTGGCTTTCATGCACGCGTTGCCCAGCATGAGTGTGACCATTTATTTGGGGTGCTTTACCCCATGCGCATTCGCGACCTCACAAAATTTGGCTTTAATGATGTACTTTTTCCTGGAATAACGCTTCCAGATGACTAATTGTTTGCTATAATGCGCGCTTTCGGGAAGAGTGGCAGAGCGGTTTAATGCAACAGTCTTGAAAACTGTCGAGGGTTCACGCCCTCCGTGAGTTCGAATCTCACCTCTTCCGCCAGAACATGAATGCCGCAGGAATGCGGCATTTTCATTTGCAGGTTTTATTCATTACATATTTAAGGAAACGTCATGACACAAATCATCATCGACCATAACCCGTCTGAAGAGAAATTGAACGAACTGGGCGTAAGAAGCTGGAACACCTGGGATTGCCCACCTTCCAAATTCCCTCTGGACTTCACTGCCACTGAAAAAGCCTACGTGTTAGAAGGCGAATTCAAAGTGACTCCACAAGGTGGTGACACTG
>DATMSK010000151.1:0-4448 GCA_035565395.1 Methylophilus sp.
GTTGCTAGGGGTCAGCATCGTTCTGGCAGTGGTAGTGTTTAACTGGTGGCAGGAAAAAAAATATCGTAGAGACGTTGAGTACCGCTTCAGCCATACACGTGGCGACGTATTGGATAACGATTCTTCTTCTGGCAAAACCAAAAATTCAGCCCAGAAAGCGGCTGCTGAAAAAAACACCGTTTCAGGAGATGTTGAAGGCTGGATGTCCGAGCCTCGTGTACGGCACTCTCCCAAATTTGAGCCAGATTTTTCTGTTAATGAATCTGTCACCGCAAAAAAAACTGCGGGTGATAAAAGTGGATTAAATCTTAACAAGCCATCCGGTGAAGTACGGGTAGCCACCCCAAAAAATGAGCCTTCTATTCCAGCGCCAACAGTGGCCAAGGCTCCTGTAGCAGAAATTCCCAATAATCAAGCGAGTCATCAGCCGACGCCAGATACGCTACATGTTGAGGTTGAAGAGAACGAACAGGATCCATTCGCCTTAGAAGAGCCCATTGTGGCGTCGAATTTAGCGACAGATGCAGTGTTGCCTGCTGCGGTACATACAGCCATGGATTTGGTTGGGCTGATTGATGCGCCGTTAGGTGTCATGTTGGCTGAGTTGGAGGACATGCAGGCTGAAGTAAGAACCTTTCCACAACATGCTACCCTGTGGGCACAAAATTCAATCTCAGGCAATTGGCAAGACGTGCTCGGCCTGGATGCTAAAGGCATGCAGGACCAAACACCTGCAAGCCAAGTAGTGTGTAGTTTGCAATTGGCTGACCGTGGCGGGCCTGTTGATGAGGGAACACTCAAACGTTTCCAGAAATCTATGGAAACCCTGGCACGAGCACTTGGTTTGAGTGTTAGCTGGCAGGGCGGCTACGAGCCTTCACAACAGGCACAATCTATCGATGCATTCTGTATTGAGGTGGACAAGGCGGTTGAATTTCATGTGCTTGCTAGCCAGGGGATGTTTCATGCGACAAAATTGCGTGGACTGGCTGAGGCTTGTGGTATGCAGTTGAGCGATGATGGCCGTTTCGAGTTGTTTAACTCTGAAGGTCAGCTGGAGTTTTCTGTACGAAATTATGAAGGTAAGCCATTTTCTGCCGATATGCTGAAATCTGCCGTGATGACGGGTGTAACTTTTCAACTTGATATTCCTACCACGCCGCATAGCCTGCGGGTGTTTGACCATATGGTTGAAGTTGCGAGCAATATGGCAGCCAGCTTGAGCGGTAGCCTGATTGACGTGAACCGTAAACCGATCGGTGACGTGCAATTGGATAAAATCCGTCAGCAATTGAAAAATATCTCCACTGCCATGGCCGTACAAGGAATCATTCCTGGTAGCAGCCACGCTAAACGTCTGTTCTCTTAATAATGTCTGCCCAAGAAGTTGCGCTGACTTTACAGCAGCTTAAGCAGCGCCTCGCCGAATATGACTATCATTATTACGTGCTGGATGCACCGTTAGTCACTGACAATGAATACGATGGCCTTTACCGTCAATTAGTTGAGATTGAGCAGCAATTCCCTGAGCTTGTTACGCCGGACTCGCCTAGCCAGCGGGTAGGCGGGCAAGCACTTTCCGCCTTTGCCAGCGTCCAGCATCGCCAGGCAATGCTGTCTCTCAATAATGCTTTCAGTGATGATGAGCTAGAGGCTTTTGACCGTCGTGTACGGGAGGGAGCTGGCGTCTCTGTGGTTGAGTATGCCGTTGAACCCAAGTTTGATGGTTTGGCGATCACCCTAACCTATGAGCAGGGTTTTTTTGTGCAAGGTGCCACACGCGGTGATGGATATACCGGTGAAAATGTCACGCATAACCTTAAAACCATCCGGGCGATTCCTAGCCGCCTCAATATGACCAATCCACCAGCGTTGCTTGAAGTCCGCGGGGAAGTGCTCATGCTGAAAAAGGACTTTGAAAAGCTTAACCAGCAACAGGTGGCGGTTGGCGGCAAATTATTTGCCAATCCACGCAATGCGGCTGCCGGTAGCCTGCGCCAGCTCGACTCTAATATCACAGCTAAACGCCCCTTACATTTTTTTGCTTATGGCTTAGGTGCCAGTGATGGTGTCCCAGAACTGCACTCTCATGCCGAAGCCATGCAATATCTGGCTGATTTACGCTTCCCTGTCTCTGTGCTGCGAGGGGTGAAAACCGGCGTGCAGGGGTTACGTGATTATTACGCGGAAATTGGTGAAAAACGTAAAGACTTGCCATTTGATATTGATGGCGTCGTTTATAAGGTGAACGATTTTGACATGCAGGAAACTCTTGGATTTGTGTCGCGTGCACCTCGCTGGGCAGTCGCCCATAAATTCCCGGCCGAAGAAGCGACGACAGTGGTCGAGGATATCACTGTACAAGTTGGCCGTACCGGTGCCATTACGCCCGTGGCCAGGCTGAAGCCTGTGTTCGTTGGTGGTGTGACTGTCACCAATGCTACGCTGCATAATGAGGATGAGTTACGCCGTAAAAACATTTTGATTGGCGATACGGTGGTGGTGAGGCGGGCAGGGGATGTCATTCCTGAAGTTGTGCTGGTAAAGCCTGAATTGCGCCCGGGCAATGCGCGTACTTTTGTCATGCCAACGGCATGTCCTGAATGCGGCTCCCATGTGGTTCGCCTGGAGGATGAAGCTGTTGCACGCTGCACAGGGGGGTTGATTTGCCCTGCGCAGCGCAAGCAGGCAATTACGCATTTTGCTTCTCGCCGTGCCATGGATATTGAAGGTTTGGGTGAAAAACTGGTGGATCAGCTAGTCGCGCGTGAGTTGATTCACCATTTAGATGATATTTACCGCCTCGATTTGCCTGTTTTGGCTGGCTTGGACCGCATGGCCGACAAGTCAACACAGAATGTACTCGCCGCTATTGAGAAAAGTAAGCAAGCGACATTGCCACGCTTTATCTATGCGCTTGGTATCCGAAATGTAGGCGAGGCGACAGCCAAAGACCTGGCGCAGCATTTTGGCAGCCTGGAAGCTTTGATGGAAGCCGATATCGAAACACTGATGCAGGTGAACGATGTTGGCCCCGTGGTAGCAGAGGCTGTTTACCAGTTTTTCCTGGAACCACACAACCGCGAAGTCATTGCAGCCATGCGGGCCTTGGGTGTGCACTGGGCCGATATTGCTAAAACCAAGTCATCTGCAGCTTTTGCAGGTAAAACATTTGTCCTCACTGGCACATTACCCACGCTCAAGCGTGATCAGGCACAAGCCATGATTGAAGCGGCGGGCGGCAAGGTCAGTGGTAGTGTCTCGGCAAAAACCAGTTTCGTGGTGGCCGGTACTGAGGCTGGAAGTAAACTGGAAAAAGCTCAGCAGCTCAATATTCCCATTTTGGACGAGACAGCTTTGCTGGAGATGTTGTCATTCCCTGCGAATAGCGTTGAAGTCGAAAACCCAGCTCAGACATCCCATTCAAAACAACCTGGTTTATTTTAGTATGAATTCAAAAGTTACATTAGCATTGTTAATTAATTTATTGATTTTAAAAGAATCAGTCGCCAAGGATAATGCACTCGAGGCCTGCGACGTTGCGCTGAAAAATCGACGCTATACTCAAGCGATTCAACTCGCCGAGCAACATCTCAGCCAGGCAGAGTTTTGGTTATGCAAAGGGCGGGCGCAGTATGGTTTAGATCAGCATGAGGCTGCACAAGCAAGCTTTAAGCAGGCAATTGACTTGCATCCCCAAGGGCTGGATCTGATTTCTGCCTACATATTGCTTGGAAACGCTCAGCTTGCTGCAAAAGCGCATGCAGTCTCAATTGAAAGTTACCAGAAGGCATTAAAGTTCAGTGAAGAGCAGAATATGCGTCGTTATACACGTATCGCACACAACCTGATAGGTGAAGCTTACTTTGAAATGGGGCAATATGCAGAATCACTCAAAGCCTTTGAAACCGCTGAAAAACTGGCTTTGAATGATGATGAGCGTGCTGACAGCTATATTCACGAAGCGATGGCCTACCAACAATTGCAGCAAATTGACAAGGCAGTTGAATACCAACTCAAAGGTGTCCTGATGCTGCGTAAATCTGGCACTCCAGATCAATATGCTGAAGCAAGCCTCACATTAGGCCAACTGTTTGTGGCTAAGAAAGACTTTGTTGGTGCAGACAAAACGTACCAGCGCCTAATGGATTTTGCACGAGAAAATGGAGGCTCATTTTATGAGGCAAAAACAGCTATCTATTGGGCAGAAGCCAAACGCACACAAGGCGATGCTGGAGGTGCTGATCAATTAATTAAACAGGCAGAAATGATTGCATTGCAGTTAAAAGATCCTGAACTGGATGCTTTACTTGCAAAAGGCAAGTAAAGCTATCTTTTAGACTTAGTACACAAGGATAGATCGTAATTACAAAACCGATAAAAACTCTGCGTTCAAAAGGCAGAGTTTTTGTTTAATCTTTTATTTAACATAATATACATTATGCGAA
>DATMSK010000152.1:0-3239 GCA_035565395.1 Methylophilus sp.
ACTGGAAAATAGCGTGATGGCCGCCGAACGGGCCGCCGTACTTAAAAAGATAGGCAAGGCAAATATCGGGAGTATCGTGGTCGTAGAGGACACGCCACCACAAACAATCTTGCCTAAAAAAGAGTTTTATTCTAACTGGCAACAAAAAGCGCTCGCTGCCTTGCAGTCATTGCTTAAAATCCAGCGTTCAACAGGTTCACACGATCTGGACAGCTGCTTTGCAGAATTCCCTTATTTTGAGGTAATTTTCGAGCTGGAGCCCAACGGAGTTCAACGCTACGCCAATTGGATCAACCCGAATATGTACGGCAAGATCAAAGCGGGCGGTGCAGGCATAGACCGTAGCCAGCAGGCGTATTACCAAAAAGTGGTGGAGACACATGCTCCGTACATCTCGACGATTTACCTGTCCACGGCCACAGAAGATTTCTGCCTCACGGTATCGTTGCCAATCCTGAATGAGGACGGTTCGCTTAAAAGCATTTTAGTCGCGGATATTAATATTGCCGCGATGGCCGTACTAAGTAGCGCGCGTCATTAATGAAACGTTTAAGAAATTACAGATAGGCAAGCAGGTCCTTTGGTTGCTGAATACAACCATAGGCGCCCCACTCTTTTGGTTTGTCATTGGCAGATAAATAGCCAAACAAGGCCACCAGTGTTTTCATACCCGCGGCATTACCTGCTTGCACGTCGCGTTCGGCATCGCCCACATATACCACTGCTTTCGGGTCTATCTTCATACGCTCGCACGCAAGAAACAGGGTTTGTGGTGAAGGCTTGGGTTGTGACGCATCATCACCACTGATGACCGCTCCCGCACGGACATCCAGCCCCATATGCGCCATCATAGGCTGCGTAAAGCGACGTGGCTTATTGGTCACGATACCCCAACGTAACCCACCTTGCTCAATCGCCTGCAAGGTTTCTGCCATTCCCTCAAACAACATGGGCTGGCGTGTCATCACCTGCGTATACAAATCCAGGTACTCAGTACGCATGGCCTCAAAATGACTGTCTGTGGGCAGCAAACCAAAACCAACTTCTAGCAATCCACGTGAACCATGAGAGGCATAAGGGCGAATAGTCTCCTCTGGCAGGAAATTGAGACCATGTCGCTGGCGTTGCAAATTCAGGGCATACCCCAAATCCGGCGCCGTATCGACTAAGGTCCCGTCCAAATCAAACAAAACAGCCTGCATTCAACTTCCTTGTTAAACCTCTTTAATGGCATGCAGCATGTAATTCACACTGGTATCCACGGTTAACGCATACTGTTTGTTCAAAGGATGATAAGTCACCCCGGTTTGATGCTGCAGTTCCAGCTCAGACTGACGCATCCACGCTGCCAGCTCCGATGGCTTGATAAATTTGCTGTAATCATGGGTGCCTTTTGGCAACAAATTAAGCACATATTCGGCACCGACGACAGCCATTAAATAGGCTTTGGCATTACGATTCAGAGTAGAGAAAAAAACATGGCCGCCAGGTTTCACTAAAGCGGCGCAAGCACGCACGACACTTGCAGGGTCAGGCACATGCTCCAGCATTTCCATGCAGGTCACAACATCAAATGCCTGAGGTTTTTCCTGCGCCAACGCCTCCACTGCAACGCAACGGTATTCCAGTTGGACACCAGCCTCCAATGCATGTAATTGCGCTACTTGCAGCGACTTTTCCGCAAGGTCTATTCCTGTCACCTGTGCTCCGCGTTGCGCCATGGACTCACTCAAAATGCCACCACCACAGCCCACATCGAGTATCTGTTTCCCGGCCAGCTGCGCACGACTATCAATATAATTCAAGCGCAGGGGATTTAATTGATGTAGGGGTTTAAAGACGCCTTGCGTATCCCACCATTGATGCGCCAGCTCGGCAAACTTGTTTACCTCTGCAGCTTCTACATTCATCATATCGTTCCTTCTGTATCCTGTGTGCATTAGACTATTGCAATTTGAGCTGCCACTGCAACGCAATAGACCGTAACTCTTCTGTTTCCATACCAGTAAATTCGCTTCGACCCTCTGCATGCCGCTGATAGCATAACCGGCCACTCACCCATGTGTGGGTAACCTGCTCACGCCCAGCCACGTAAACCAGATGTGAAACGGGATCAAAGCATGGCAGACTGTTTAAATCATCCAGTTTGACTGCCACCAAATCTGCCTGTTTACCGACCTCAATACTGCCAACCTTGTCTTGCAAACCTAATGCACGTGCCCCATACAGGGTTGCCATTTCCAATGCCTGGTAAGCAGGAACAGCCTCTGCATTTTGATCTGCAACCTTAGCCAGTAATGCCGCAGTGCGCATTTCCTGCCAAAGATCAATGCGATTATTACTTGCGGCACCATCCGTGCCCAAGCCAATATTAATACCGGTCCTTAAAGCAGCAGCAACCGGTGCAATTCCACTGGCCAGCTTTAAATTTGAAGATGGGCAATGGGCAATATGTGCCCCCTGGATAGACAATGTGTCCAGTTCGGACGTTTCAAGGTGAACACCGTGCGCCAGGACAGTCGCTGGACCAATCACGCCCAAGCCTAATAAGCGCTGTAGTGGACGGACCCCAAATTGCTCCAGGCTTTGTTGAATTTCAGCCTGTGTTTCGTGCAAATGGGTGTGAATACCCAGGTTTAATTGCTCGGATAGTGTTGCAATACGCTCAAAGGTTTGATTACTTACGGTATAAGGTGCATGTGGCGCAAATGAAAAGCTGATATGCTCATCAGACTTATACTGATCTCTTACTTCGGTGCCCAAACGGATGTAGTCGTTGGCGGTGGCAGCATAATTGGTTGGAAACTCCATCACAGTCAAGCCAATATGCGCACGCATACCTGCACGTTTAACAGCCTCAATCGTCGCTTGAGGGAAAAAATACATATCATTGAATGTGGTGATGCCACCGCTTAACATTTCCGCACATGCCAGCAAACTGCCATCCTGTACAAAAGACCTGGAAACCCATTTCTTTTCTGCGGGCCAGATATGTTCATTCAACCATGGCATCAGCGCATAATCGTCCGCATACCCTTTAAGCAAGTTCATACTGCTATGTGCATGCAGGTTAATAAGTCCCGGGATCAATGCATGCTGGGAACAATCAACTACAGGCCAATCAGCGGCCCATGCGGGAATCTCGGCTTTGGGGATAATCGCTTTAATCTCCCCCTCTTCCACGAGGATCGCCTGTTGCTCTAATAATGTATGGCTCGCGTCTACGGGAATCACCCAGC
>DATMSK010000153.1:0-6592 GCA_035565395.1 Methylophilus sp.
CGATCTGGCCCTTCTTATCCTGAGGTGGACACCTCCGAGATTGAGTCTACTCTTTCAATCAAGCCACCCTTAAAGTCAGCGACGCCCACCTTACTGATTAATTTGGCCGTACATGAAGCACCCGTGCAGGAAGTTTTGTTAGCGATCGCACGTGAAAGTGGTTTGAATATTGATGTACATCCTGGCCTGCGCGGTAAGGTCAGCCTTCATGCCGTCCAGCAATCTGTCCCATCCATTCTGGCCCGCATGGCAAAACAGCTGGATATGTATTATGAGTGGTCGAATGGTGTATGGTTTGTCACGCCAGATATGCCGGTCATTCGTAGCTATAAGTTGAACTGTGTGAATATGAGCCGCGATACCACTGGTTATATCGGTGTCGCTAGCGAAATTAACAGCGCTGGTAGAGCCGCCACCAGTGCCGGGAATAATAGTGTAGCCCAAGTCTCTGCTGCACAAGGCGGGTCAAGCAATAGCTCTAGAACAGCCGTTACCTCACAATCACGTTATCACTTATGGGAGAGTATTGTTGAGAATATACAGGCATTACTGGATGAAACAGACAAGGCAGGGAATGCGCGTGATGAGGTGGTTGGGAGTGTTTCCTCCGCACTGCAGTTGTCCGATCAGACGGTTCAGTCACCAGAGTTAGTGCAGAGGGCGCCCGCACTGGAACAGACTGGTCATGCAGAAAAAATGAACCAGGCGCATGTGCGTTGGCGGGCTTCACGGCTGATTACCAATCCTGAAACAGGGATTTTGACGATCAGGGCTTCCCAGAGTCAGCAGGCACAAGTCCGGACCTATCTGGAGTCGGTAATGCAAGTGGCGGCTAGGCAAGTGTTGATTGAAGCAACCATTGTCGAAGTCGAACTCAGTAAAAGTTTCCAGATGGGGATAGACTGGAGCAGATTATCGAACTCTGCCCAGCAGCGGGGCTGGCAGTTTGCACAATCGCTTGGGAGCGAAGCGGCGCAATTTAACCGTTCAAGCGGCAGTTGGGAAAGTAATAACAGTAAGAATGCACTGGGGCAAAATAACGGCAGTGTTGCATTTATGTTGGGTTACTTTAACCCATTCAGCCGCTTGGGTAATCTTAGTGCAAGCGTCACGCTACTTGAGCAGTTTGGCAAAACACGAGTGATATCCAGCCCTAAATTGATGGTGCTGAATAACCAGACTGCGATACTCAAGGTGGTTGACAATCTGGTGTACTTCACGATTCAGTCGCAAATTTCACAAAGTAGTAGTAATAGTGGCAGCAACCTACAGTCGGTGACGACGACGGCAAATACCGTTCCAGTAGGCCTGGTGATGGCGGTCACTGCCCAAATCAACAGTCATCAACGCGTTAATTTGAATGTGCGGCCCACCGTTTCCAAAGTATTGCGCTATATCGAAGATCCTAATCCTCAGCTCGGAAGTGGTAGCGCCCGTATCGTCAGCAGTATTCCGGAAATACAGGTGCGGGAAATGGAGTCAGTGCTGAATATTGCGAGTGGTAATATTGCGGTGCTTGGCGGGTTAATGCAAGAAGATCAGCGAGAGTTCACTGACCGGGTGCCTGGCTTGTCCAGGCTACCAATGATTGGTCAGGTATTCACCGGTAAAAACCAGGCAGCGAAAAAAACAGAGTTGATTGTTTTCCTGCGACCAACCGTCATCGGGCTTGCGGATGTGAGGTCTGGCGACTTGCAGTCGTTTCAACCCCTTTTGCCGGAAGCATTGCCCGCAGATTTTGAGATCAATGTGGGCGGGGAGCCATCATGAAACTTGCACAGCTAGTCGCGAGTTTCATGCCTGCGAGCAGGCAGTTGCGCAGATCGCAACCATACAAGGGAGCATTGGTAAACGAAAAAGATGCGTACTTTGAAAGAAGACTGATTGCGTGTTTATGGATTGGAATCGCCTTATTAGCTTACCTGGTTTGTCGTCAGGCATATTATTTTTGTCTCGAAAATGAAAAAGCTTATCCCTTCATCACCCAGAAAAGTGCTTTACACAGACCGAATATACCTGCTCTGAAAACAACCAAGCACAGCGATATCTTGCCTGCGATGCAAGAAATAAAAATTGGCAGGGAGTCGAGTCTGTTTAAAATCGGGCAAGTCACCGCGCCTCAGCGTCCCTCGGAGGTGAGCCAGTATCCTCGAGAAGAAAAGCATCGCTCTAAGATAGGTCCTCAAAAAACAAATAGCCATTCTCACGTTTGGCAGTTGGAAGTCAAACGCTTGAGCGAGGCCAATATGGCGTATCAACTTGCTGATGCCAGAGATCAGTTACAGGCAGGGCATTTGGAGTTGGCACGTCAGTCTTTTGAGCAAATTTTAGAGAAAGACCCACACCAAGTGGTCGCTTTAGCGGGCATGTTAGTCGTGATCAGTCAGCGGGGTGATATCTCTCAACGGGAAAATTACCTGCAGCGATTGCGTCAGGAAATTCCAGACTTTATGCCTGATGACGATCTGTTTTTGTTGCAGGTGGCAGATTGAATACGCCGCTAGCTTCAGTTGTCCCGCGCTTGGGAGAGTGGATGCTGGAAAAAGGCATGATTACGGCTGATCAGCTTGATATTGCCTTGATTGAGCAGCATAAGAGCCATCTATTGCTAGGGCAGCAGTTGGTCCGGTTGCATTTTGTGACAGATGCCATCATCCGTGATGTGTTGGCGCAGCATCAGGCCCAGGAAAGCATAGATTTACAACAAGTCATCCCGGATCATGAGGCGCTGGCAATGGTGCCGGAGATTTTTGCCAGGCAGCACAAATTGTTGCCGCTAGACCTGTCAGCAGATAGGTCCAGCATGCGTATTGCCTTATCGGGCCCAACGCACTTGTTGGTGCTGGACGAACTACGGCATATGCTGGGGGGAAACATGCAACTTGAAGTTGTCCTAGCTACCGAAGCACATCTGGAGCAAGCGCTGGACAAGTTTTACGGCCATAGTTTGTCGCTAGATAGCATTCTGCAGGACATCGAGCAGGAACACACCACAGGATTGCCTTCACTTCAACAAGAGTCACGGCCGGTAATCAGGCTGGTCAATGCGTTGCTTATTGATGCCGTGAAGCAAGGGGCATCTGATATCCACTTTGAGCCTGAGCAGGCGTTTTTGCGTATCCGCTATCGTATTGATGGCGTGCTGTGGCAGATCAGATGTTTGCATGGTCGTTACTGGCCTGCGATATGTGTACGACTCAAGATCTTGGCCGGCATGGATATTGCCGAGCAACGGCTGCCGCAAGATGGCCGGGTTGATCTGTTTTTATGTGGGCGGCAAATTGATTTTAGGGGGTCTAGCCATCCAACCTTGTATGGTGAAAACATTGTGCTGCGTGTGTTGGACCGTGATAAGGCAATTATTGCGCTGGATGCGATGGGATTGGGGGCACCGAAACTCAGTCAGGTCAAAGCCATGCTTGCCAAACCGGAAGGCTTGCTGATCCTGACAGGGCCTACTGGCAGCGGTAAAACAACGACTTTGTATTCCATGTTAAGCCATCTCAACCACGAGCACGTCAACATCATGACGCTCGAAGATCCCGTCGAATATCCACATCCCCTCATGCGGCAAACATCCATCAATGCCGCCAATAAAGTGGATTTTAGTAATGGAATCCGCGCCATTCTGCGGCAAGATCCCGACATCATCCTGATTGGTGAGGTGCGGGACGAATCGACGGCTGCCATGGCAATGCGCGCAGCAATGACAGGTCACTTGGTCATGACGACCTTGCATACCAATAGTGCGGCTGCTGCTTTTGCACGGTTGCAAGACTTGGGGGTGAGTCCTCATATGATGGCGGGTTGCCTGGTGGGAGTCATCGCACAGCGCTTGCTAAGGCGCTTGTGTTTCTACTGTAAGCGTAACCTTGAGGTGGATCACGAGCTGGCGCAATGGTTAGGGCAAGTTACAGGCGTAGAGCCATCCGCGCTTCAGTTATTTGAAGCCGAGGGGTGCGTACACTGTCGTATGAGTGGATATCGCGGCAGGCTTGTGATTATGGAGGTGTTGGCCATGCACCGCGATATGGAGGTAATGTTGACGCAATCATACTCCATGCCAAGCCTGCAAGAACAGGCAAGGCAACATGGATATACGACGCTGGCAGAAGAGGGGTTGAAGGTCGTCGTCAGCGGTGAAACCAGTTTGCAGGAGTTGCGCCGGGTGGTCGATTTGAGCTCGCTTGGCAGTCGTATCGGTGAGATATGACTTACTATCGCTATACTGCGATTGACCAATATGGCCGCTATCAGCGCGGCTGTCTTGACGCGCCCACCGAGCAGTCACTGGTCGCGTATTTACAACAAAGAGAATTGGAGTTGCTGACCTTCAAGCTTGGGCGGCCTTTATTAAGATGGCAGCCACGCGTGAACATATCTGCGCTGATCCTGTTTTGTGTGCAGATGGAGCAGTTGTTACAAGCTGGGGTGCCTTTGCTACAGGCCATTTCCGAGGTTGCAGAGCAAAGCGAACACAAAGGTCTGCAGGCTGCATTGCTCACTGTACAGCGTGAACTTGAGGCAGGTAAATTGTTATCGCAAGCGTTGCTGGCGCAACCGAAAATATTCCCGCCTTTATTTGGTCAGTTGATCGATGCAGGCGAGCGTACCGGGCAGTTGCCGGAGATTTTTGGGCATTTGAACCGCACATTGACGTGGCAGGCAGAGCTGGTGGCGCAAATCCGCCGTGGCCTGACTTATCCTGCTGTGTTGTGCATCATGGTCGCGGTAGCCGCCTATGTCATGCTGACTTTTCTGGTGCCACAAATGGCCAGTTTCCTGCAAAGCCTTGGCCAAGATCTGCCTTGGTCCACGCGTTTGCTACTAGGACTATCGAATGGATTAATGAGGTATGGTGGTTGGCTACTGTTTGCCATCACAGGGCTGACAGGGGCTGTTGTATTGGCAGTCCGCCATTCACCCCGATATGCTTTATTGCTGGATCAGTGCTTACTTAAATTGCCTGTTTTGGGCAGATTGTTGCATCAATTGGTATTGGCAAGGCTTTGCCGGTTTCTTGGCTTGATGTACCAGACGGGTATCCCTTTATTGCAGGCGCTGGAATGGTGCCAGCCACTATTGCAACAGCGTTTCATCGCCTTGGCGGTGGCAGAAATCCATCAACGTGTGCTGGCCGGGGAGAGTCTCACGAGCAGCTTCAGAGCCACGCAGCAATTTCCACCCTTAATGCTGCGCATGCTCAGTGTCGGTGAAACAACAGGCGCACTGGATCGCATGTTATTGCAATTGGCTGTTTTTTACGACAGGGAGGTGCAGTCACAGCTACAAACCTTGTTACGCCTCTTAGAGCCAGCACTCACTATTGCGCTCGGGTGTATGTTGTTATTTTTAATGGCAGCAGTGATGCTGCCCGTGTACGACAGCTTTTCCAGTCTGCGCTATTAATCATGGCTAGGCATCATTTTGTTGTCCTGATTGACCAAAGTGCGGTTATGCGCGTCATACATTGTGTTGGGCAGAATGTGTTGGCGTTGCGGGAGTTTGGATTCACCGATGATAGTGATGTTGCGTTGCTACGCTGGTGTCAACAGTTTCCACAGGCTTCGGTTTCATTTCTGAGCAATCTTGCGGATGAGCACTATCACGTCGAGACGCTGCCGCACGTGCGAGGCGCAGCCCAAAGGCAATTATTGCTACGTAAGCTTGCAGCGTGGCCTTTCGCACAAGGGATGTACACGGCATTCCGTCTGAGTAGTGTACAAAACCTGCGCAAGGAAGATCGCTTTCTGTTCGTTGCTTTATTTTGTCCGCCATTATTGGCCTGGCTATCCGGGCAACAACCCCGATCGTTGCGCATTCAGGGAATATACACACAGGCACTCACTTTGCCTTATTGCTTACCTGCCTTGCCAAAAGGTGTTTCACATCGTTTATGTATCCAATGCACACCACACCATGTGCGAATCAGCTATCTACAACAGCACCGATTGTTTTTGAGTCGTTTCATTCCTATGTCCCAAGAGGCGCTGCCTGATCTTGAGGAACGTTTTAATCGTATTGCCCAAGAGGCAAATCAAATCCGTATGACACTGATTCAGCAGCGCTGGGTAGCGGAGGCAGATATCTTGCAGATTGTCTGGCTAGGCCAGGAACCCGCTGATACGCGTGGATTAAAAAAACACTTGCCGGCACACGTTTTGTGGGTATTCATGCCTACCGTTGAGTTATCACGCCAGTCGGGATGCAGTCCAGTGCTTAAAGGAATAGATGTGATGGATTGGATGTCGATACAGCCTATATTGCGAGGACGGGCACTCCCTAACCTGGCTCCTCAAGAGGCTTTGCTGCAGAGTAGCATCATTCGTATTAAGCGGTATGTGCACCAGGCGGGTGCTGCAATGGTTGCGTTGATGTTGCTGGCTGGTTGGATAGCTGTACAGGCAACGCAATCTGATTTTTTGAAAATAAAACAGCTTAATCATCACCTGCAGGCTTTGCAGCCCGTGAAGCCTGTGAACGGATTGAGTGAATCACAGTGGCCACAGGTGAGTGTATTGACGCAAACGGTGCAAAAGCTTGAAGCTTCGTTACGTTCACCAGCAGATGCTTTACAAGCACTGCAAAATAC
>DATMSK010000154.1:0-5062 GCA_035565395.1 Methylophilus sp.
ATTTGCTGCGCATGCTGGTTTCAGATGGCCATATCGACAAAGCCTGGGCTGAAAAACTGCATCAGGACCGCAAGCGCGATAGCTCCAAGATCCATCCAGTGGTCATTGTAGCCGAGCAAAAATGGCAAGACCTGCAAAATCCGTCACAGCTCCTGACAGTCGATAGCCTCAGTCGTTTTGTCGCCGAGAAGGCTAAAGTTCCTTATTACCAGATTGATCCCTTAAAACTAGATTTCAGTGCCGCAGCGCAAATTGTGTCGCAAGCCTATGCAGAGCGTGCACGCATCATGCCGATTACAGTCAAGGATGGCATTGCCACGATTGCCACGGCAGACCCTTTCCACCAGGAATGGCTACACGACCTGGAGCGCATGCTCAAATTGCGCATTGAAGTGGTCATGGTTAATCCATTGGATTTACAGCGTTACTTGCCCGAGGTTTACCAGCTTTCGGCCGCTATCCAGTCAGCCAACGCCGCAAAAGCGGGCCAGATTGTCGGCGTACAGAACTTTGAACAACTGATTGAACTGGGCAAAGACCGCCAGCTGGATGCGAATGAACAACATGTGGTCAATATTGTTGACTGGCTGTTTAAATATGCTTTTGAGCAACGCGCCAGCGACATTCATCTGGAGCCACGCCGCAATATGGGCTTGATGCGCTTCCGTATTGATGGGGTGTTGCACCAGGTGTACCAGTTACCCAGCAATATCATGAATGCGATTACCAGCCGCATCAAACTGCTTGGTCGCATGGATATGGTGGAGAAACGCCGCCCGCAAGACGGCCGGGTCAAAACCGTGGGTAGTGATGGCAAGGAAATCGAATTACGCTTATCTACCATGCCCACTGCGTTTGGCGAAAAGCTGGTCATGCGGATTTTCAAACCGGATATTCTGGTACAGGACTTCCAGCTATTGGGCTTCTCCAAACGCCAGAGTGAGCAATGGGCGCAATGGACGCATCAACCCAATGGCATTATCCTGGTCACCGGGCCCACCGGCTCAGGCAAGACCACCACGCTCTACACGACACTCAAGCAGCTGGCCACCAGCGAAGTTAATGTATGTACGGTAGAAGACCCGATTGAGATGATAGAGCCTGCGTTCAACCAGATGCAGGTGACACAGAATATTGGATTGGGCTTTGCCGAAGGCATACGCACGCTGATGCGGCAGGACCCGGACATCATTATGGTCGGCGAAATCCGCGACCAGGAAACCGCCGACATGGCGATCCAGGCGGCCCTGACCGGTCACCTGGTGCTCTCTACACTGCACACCAACGACGCCCCCTCAGCCGTCACCCGCTTACTGGACCTAGGGGTTCCCGCTTACCTGATTCACTCCAGCTTGCTCGGCATTATGGCGCAACGCCTGGTACGCACTTTGTGCCCGCATTGCAAAACCGAAGCTGAGATTTCAGACGAGGAATGGGCCAGTGTGACACGCCCGTTCAAGGCCAAAAAACCAGCCAAAACCATGAAAGCTGTTGGCTGCAAGGAATGCCGCCAGACTGGTTACCGTGGCCGCACCGGTATTTATGAAATGCTGACGCTCACACCGGCAATCCGCAAACTGATTACACCGGAAACCGACCTGCTTCAGTTACGCAAAGTAGCCACCCAGGCGGGGCTGCAGCCTTTAATGCTGAATGGTGCGGAGAAAGTTGCTGCGGGACTGACCACAGTAGAAGAAGTCCTGAAAGTCGCACCGCCTATCGAGATGGACTAGGGCCTGTTAACGCTATTGCAATTGTCGATGTTACCTCTGTCATCAGTGCTATCAAGGCGTGAGAAGCGCAGTTTGGTTATTCCCAACAAGCGCCGAACAACGCGGAGAGTGCTGATGACAGAGGTAACCCTGCGGGCTGGAGTCATTTATTCGCTTCGCTACGTTGTCTATCGCTTATGTAGCCAGCTAGACCCATCTATTTCAGCGACTCTTTCCGCCTTGCGTAACGCGTAAATGCTCTCCAGCAGCGGCAACTGAAATAGCGTTAACAGGCCCTAGCTACTCGTTTACTGGTACCGCAAGGCTTCTATCGGATTTAGGCGCGCAGCCTTCCTGGCCGGATAAAAGCCGAAAAAGACACCGATACTCGCCGCCACGCTAAACGCAATCAGCACAGAATAAGTGGAAATAATCACTTCGGCCTGGGTGAATATACTAACCAATATTGCACCGCCAACGCCGATCACAATACCGATCAGGCAACCCACAATTGAAATCATGATCGCCTCAAGCAGGAACTGCATGAGGATATCGCGCTCCCGGGCGCCGATGGCCATGCGGATGCCGATTTCTCGCGTACGCTCAGTCACAGATACCAGCATGATATTCATGATGCCAATACCCCCTACCAGCAAAGACACCGAAGCGATCGCCCCCAACAGCAAAGACATGGTGCGCGCCGTTTCGGCCGCAGAATTGGCGATCGCCGTCAGGTTGCGTACCGAAAAATCACTGTCGGCGCCCTCACGGATGTTGTGGCGCTGGTTCAACAAGCTATTCAGCGCGTCTTCGACTAAGCTCATCACATTGTCCGACTCGGCCTGCACCATGATCTGCCGTACTGTCCCCGGTAGCTGGTTACCAAACAGTTTTCGCTGGGCAGTCGTCAGCGGCACGATGATGGTGTCATCCTGATCGCGCCCATCCAGCGTTTGCCCTTTACTGTCCAGCACGCCCAATACGACAAAAGGCCGCTGGTTAATACGTATGGTTTTACCAACAGGATCAATGTCACCGTCTTCGCCAAACAGGTTTTGTACGACGGTTTTACCTAATAATGCCACGCGTGTAGCAGAGCGTGTATCAGAAGATGAAAACGGATATCCGGCAGACAAACTCCAGCCACGGATGTCCATATATTCCGACGTGGTGCCAATAATATCGGTATTCCAGTTATTGCTGGCATAGACAATCTGGCCCTTGCCCATGGTCACCGGGGCCACCCCCACCACACCATATAGCTCGCTAATGGCATTGGCATCCCGCACATTAAGTGACGGTGCATTCCCCGTCGCGGTACGCGCACCGCCCATGCGTGGTGGCCCGGACAACACCACAAACAAATGGCTGCCCATGGCACTGATAGAGCGCTTGACCGACGCCTCAGCGCCTTGACCGATCGCCATCATTAGTACAACAGCACTCACACCAATCACCATGCCCAACATGGTCAGAAACGTCCGTAAGCGGTTGGCGCCCATGGCATGCCAGGCTTCCCCCAGCATGGCACTAAACATGTCCCTCTCCTCCACTGGATGCACTAGCACTCGTGTCCTGCACAATTTTTCCATCCAGAAAACGCACCTGCCGTTTGGCGTGCTCAGCAATATCCGTTTCGTGCGTCACCAGTACAATGGTGATCCCTTCCTGGTTGAGGCCATCAAAAATTGCCATGATCTCTTCACTGGTGGTGCTATCAAGGTTACCCGTCGGCTCATCTGCCAGGATAAGGCGTGGTTGATTGACTAATGCACGCGCAATGGCCACCCGCTGCTGTTGTCCGCCAGAAATCTGGTTAGGATGCGAATGCACATGCTTGCTTAAACCTACCTTTTCGAGCAGCACTTCGGCACGCGCATGCCGCTCTTCCTTACCTACGCCGGCATACACCAATGGCAGGCTAACGTTATCAAGCAGGCTGGCACGCGCCAGCAGGTTAAAGCCTTGGAACACAAAACCGATGGTCTGGTTACGCACCTTGGCAACCTGGTCCGCACTCATGGTGGCGACTGCATAACCATCCAGCACATAACTGCCGGCGGTTGGCATATCAAGGCAACCCAGGATATTCATAAAGGTAGACTTGCCGGAACCGGAAGGCCCCATGATGGCGACATAATCACCGGACAGCACCTGCAAATTGACGTCTTTTAATACGGGAAAGTCACCTGCAGCAGTCTGGTAGGCTTTATACAAATGATTCACAGAGATGACAGGCTGCTGCATACCGTTAGAACATTCTCGGGCCACGTGGGCCGTTATTATTAGCCTGCCCTTTGCTCGCGGTATTATCGCTTTGTAACTCACCGACAATCACCTTGTCACCCGCTGCCAGGCCTTTGCCAGTCACGACCGTTGAACGTCCATCGGTAATGCCAGTATGCACACGCACCATGACTGGTTGCCTTGCCCTTAAGACATAAATCTTACCAGCCACGCTGTTGGAGGGAGATGGCTCACGCCCTTCACCTTTGGCAGCATGTTTGCGCCAAGAACGCTTACCACCCTCCCCATCGCTCGCTGGAGACTCTGGTTTCTTCGCTGCATCTGCTAACTTCGGTTTGTAGCGTAGCGCCGCATTAGGCACCAGCAAGGCATGCCGGGCCCGGTCCACAATAATATTCACATAGGCCGTCATGCCAGGCAGCAACGTCAGATCCTGGTTATCCACCGACACCACAACGTTATAGGTCACGACGTTGGAAGTGTTGGTTGAGTTCAGGCGTAACTGTTTCACCACGCCGTCAAAACTACGGTCAGGAAAGGCATCCACATTAAAATTGACCTTCTGCCCCTCCTTGATTTTGCCAATATCTGCTTCGGCAAAGCTGGTATCAATTTGCATCTTGGAAAGGTCTTGCGCAATTTGAATCAGGGTCGGGGTCTGGAAACTGGCCGCCACCGTCTGGCCGACGTCGACCACCCGGTTGACCACTACCCCAGACACGGGTGAACGGATAATACTGAAATTCAAGTTGGTGACATCACGTGCCAGCGTCCCGCGCGCGGTTTCCAATTGCGCCTTGGCCGACTTTAATACCTGTACGGCGGTATCCAGCTCCTGCTTGGAAACATACTCCTGGGCATATAACTGCCGCATACGCTTTTCATTGGCAATCGCCAATTCCACCGCTGCTTCATTATTCCTGATGTTGCCCTGAGACTGGGCAATCTGGGCATTAAACAACCGACTATCAAGCTCCATCAGCACCTGGTCCTTTTTGACCACGTCATTAAAATCAACGTACATCTTTTTCACAATGCCGGACACCTGGGTACCCACACTGATCAGGCTTACGGGATTGAGTGTGCCATTGGCAGACACTGTT